>VBID01000135.1 GCA_005880615.1 Chloroflexota bacterium | reverse complement strand
CGAAGGGATGACCTTTGTCCAGAGCTTCATGAACACGCTGAGCGCGCTGGGCGGATCGCCGGCTCTCGCCACCGTACTCCTCCCGGACGTCCTCAACTACGACTTTTCCAAGCCAACCGATTACGCGAAGCTGAATGGGCGCCGGCTGCGAGACGACGTGATCAGCATTTCGCTCAGCCTGGTGACCAACGGTGGCCTGACGACCGACAACGTAGGACCGCACACGGACTACCTTGACCGCTTCCCGTACGCCGGGACACCGCACTAGGAGGGTGGGAGCCATGAAGCAGCTCGATCGACGCCAATTCCTGGGGATGGCCGCGGCCGGCTCGGCCGTCGCTCTCGCCAGCGCCGCCGTCCCGATGAGCGGGATTCTGACCTGGACCGGCGAGCGGGCCCTTACATTCCGAGCCGTGGCCGGTCTGCCGAAGCATCCACTACCGGTGTATGCGTCCTTCGTGGTCGAGGGCGCCGTGAACCTGGATCGCGGTACCGGGACCGTGACCAAGAGCCTCTTTGCGGGGGCCCCGGAAGCCATGAGCACCATCCTGTTCCCCGGTACCGTGCGATCGATCCGAGTGACTGGCGTGCAGCGCTCGGGCGATACCGTCAAGATTGCCGGGGTGGTCGTCGGTCAGCCCACGCTCGGGCCACGGGAGAAGGGCATCGTTTCGATCGTGATCAACCAGGCGGAGAAGACGGCGCACGCTGACTTCCTCGGCACCGCGGTTCGGCTGCGAGTGCAATAAGCGCTTACGGCAGGCGCGTTCGAAATCCTCCCCGCTTCATGTCCCTCCCCCTCAGGGGAGGGACCCGGGGGAGCCAGGTCCTACAAATCGCCCAGCCGGTGCTCGATCAGCGCCCGCTCGGCCGGGTTGGTCGCCAGCTCCAACGCCCGGGCGTCAGCCTCTCGGGCTTCCTGATTTCGATCCAGCGCCCGGAGAAATTGGGCTCGCGTCGCGTGGAACAGGTGGTAGTCATCCAGGTCGGCGACCAGCCTGTCGACTTCCTCCAGGGCTGGAATCGGGCCGGCGACATGGAAGAGGGCGATGGCGCGGTTCAGCCGCACCACCGGTGTCGGCCAGAACGCCAGAAGCGAGTCATAGAAGATGAGGATCTCGAGCCAATTCGTCTCCACCCACGACGGCGCTTGGGCGTGCACGGCGGCAATCGATGCCTGGACCTGGTACGGACCAGGGCGCCCGAGCCGGGCAACCTGTTCGATCAGCTGGCGAGCCTCGTTGATGGCCGCATGGTCCCACCGGCTGCGATCCTGGTCTTTCAACAGCACTATCCCACCGCTGGCATCGAACCGAGTTTGGGCGCGCGACAGATGCAGCCGCATCAGGGCCAGCAGGCCGATCGCCTCGGGTTCCCCCGGCATCAGCCGCACCAGGAGACTGGTCAGCCAGAGCGCGTCCTCGGCCAGCTCGCGGCGCTCCGGTAGGGCTCCGCCGCTGGCCAGGAAGCCCTCGTTGAAAGTCAGGTAGAGCACGGCCAGGACCTGTCCGAGCCGATCGGCCATCTCCTCGGGCGGCGGCACGCGGTACGGGATGCCGGCTTCGACGATTTTGCGCTTGGCGCGCACGATGCGCTGCGCGATCGTGGCTTCGTTGGTGAGGAACGCTCGGGCGATCTCGCTGGTGGTCAGGCCGATGACCGCCCGCAGGGTGAGAGCGACCTGCGCCTCGCGCGACAGCGCCGGGTGGCAACACGTAAAGATGAGCTGGAGACGGTCGTCGCCCTCGCCGCGGATCTCCTGGGGCCGCGACCCGACCAGGAGCGATAGCTTCTCCTGGTACTTCGCCTTCCGCCGAAGGCGGTCCAGAGCTTTCCGCCGGGCCGTGGTGAGGAGCCACGCTCCAGGCTTGTCCGGGATCCCATCGGTGGGCCAGTGCTCGAGCGCCTCGACCACGGCCTCCTGCACCAGTTCCTCGCCCAGATCGAAGTCGCCGAGGAAGCGGACCAGGGCTGCGGTTAGCCGGCCCGCTTCCTCGCGAAAAACCTTGGTGAGAGCGAGATCGACCTGGGTATTCCGTCGTCCTTGCGGAGGAGGGTGATGCTTGGGTTCCGCTATCGCCTACATGCCCTCGCGCTCGATGACGGGCCGGATCTCGACCTTGCGGTTGAACACTCCGACTCCCGGCCAGGTCTTGGCGATGGCGATCGCCTCATCGAGGTTGGCCACGTTCACGATCCCGAACCCGCCAACCGTCTCCTTGGACTCCGAGAATGGTCCATCGGTGACGACCGCCTTTCCACCGTTCACTTTGACGGTGGTCGCCGTGTGCGGCGGCTGGAGCTGGTGTCCCTCGGTGATCTTGCCCTTCTGGGCCAGGTCGGTCCACCACTCCCCGATGCGGGCATAGGTCTCATTGCGTTTCGCCTCGGGAACCTGGTCCGGAGACCCTTCCTCAATAAACGACAGCATGTACTTCATGTCCATCCTCCTCGGACCCTCGTCGGCCCGTTATCTATTCTGCCCTGTCGACGAACGGCGGGCGCCGCAAATCGACAAGGGGGCGGGTCAGCTGCGTTTGCGCAGCTCGGCGGGACGGACGATTGTAATGTAGCCGGCCTCCTGGATGATGTCGCCGCGGCCGGCGAGTCGAGACAGCGCGCGGTTGACGTTCTCACGGCTGGCCGCAACCATACCCGCCAGGGTTCGCTGGGTGAGGTGCATATCGATCCGGACGCCCTGGCTGGTCTTCTGGCCGTGCTCGGCGGCGAGATCGAGCAGCTTCCGCGCCACCCGGCCGGGGATGTCGAGGAACACCGCCTCGGAGAAACTCTCGTCCACCCGCCGCAGGTGTCCGCACAGCACTCGGATGATATGCCGGACCGCGGCTGGGTTCCGCTCCAGGAAGTCCAGCAGTGCCTGCCGCTCCAGAGTCAGACACTCGGTCGGCTCCATCGCTTCGGCGTCCATGCTTCGGACCGGCTCGTCGTCGAAGAGGCTCACCTCGCCAAAGCTGTCGCCCGGAAGGAGTACCGCGAAGACCGCCTCGTTGCCACCTGTCCCCATCCGGGCGATCTTGACCTGGCCTCGCATGATGACATACAGGACGCCAGCCGGATCGCCCTCGTGGAAGAGATATGAGCCAGCGGTGTAGGTGCGCACCCTGGCGGCCGCAGCCAGCGGCTCGAGTTCACCAGCCGGTATCCCCTGGAACAGGGCCGTCCGGGAGAGGACCGGCAGGGGATCCATGGCGGCATGATAGGTCGGCGCAGGGGAAAAGAGAAGGGCAGCCACCGGGCTGCCCAAGCGCGCTCGGGTAGTGATCGGAAGGGCCCTTTACGAAAGAGACGACCTGCTCGCAGCGGTACGTTTGCTCGCGACTCGCTTGCTAGCCACACGCTTGCTGGCCACACGCTTGCTGGCTACGCGCTTGCTCGCCACTCGCTTGCTCGCGATGCGCTTGCTGGCTACGCGCTTGCTAGCGATTCGTTTGCTCGCCGCCCGCTTGGTCGCAATGCGCTTCGGACTCTTTCTCACACTCACGGTTTCGGTACCTTCGGCCATACTGTCACCTCCTTTCTTTGAGCTGCCACCACGATGGACTCACCTTGATCTGACTACCATGCCGTTCATCACACCCCAGGTGTGCCGTTCGTCACTCGCCCTCACTCGGCTTCTCCAGAAACTCCATGGGGACCGGTTCGGGCTTGGGCTGGCAGATCCCGCAGTAGAGGGCGTCATCGAGCGCCAGGCCCAGCAGGTGCCCGTTTGACGGGAACACCTCCAGGAAGAAGGGCAGGGTCTTGGCATCGTCCTTGCAGATCGCCCGCCCGCAGAAGCGGCAGACCCCCTGGGCGGCTAAGCCGCAGACCCAGCACTGCATCAGGAGCGCCTCCGCATCCGATGGCCACCAACCTGTCGCGCCGCGGCGGTCGCGGCGATCTCCTCGTCCAGCCGCAGGTAGCCGCCCACCAGGTCGCGGAAATCCCGGCTGCCCAGCCGCCAGACCGAACCTGGCTCGACGCCCTGGACGGTGGCATTTCGGGGCGTCCCGTGCAGGAGGGCGAGCTCGCCGAAGTAGTCGCCCGGGTGGAGGAGGCGCAGCCGCCGCTGAACCCCTTCCCGGCGCACCTCGACCGTCCCCTCGCGAACGACATAGAACGCATCCCCCGGCTCGCCCTCGCGGACGAGGGCGTCCCCGCGGTCGAAATCCGAGACTGTCAGCTTGACGGCCAGCAGATCCAGCTCCCGCTCGTCGAGATCCTGGAACAGTCCCACCTCCGAAAGCTGCCCACGCTCCTCCAGTGCCGCCCGCACTCGGGTCTGCCACTCGACCGTCCCGGCCAGCTCCTGCCAGAACGCGCGTTCTTCGAAGATCAGCACGGTCAAATCAATCTCGGCGAGAACGGTAGCGGCTCGGCGGCCGGCCCCCAGCAGCGCCCGCTCACCGAAGAAGTCTCCTTTGCCCAGGTGCGCGACTTCGCGATCGTCCACCAGCACCGTCGCCTGCCCGGAGGCGATGACGAAGAACTGGCTGCCCTGGTCCCCCTGCCGCACCACCTGGTTGCCGCGGCGATAGCGCTTGAGCCGAGCCGAGCGCGCCAGGCGGTCGATGGCGGGCGCCGGCAGGCTCTCGAGGAAGGCCAAGTCTTCGAGCAGACGCAGCCGGTCGCGGACGAGGATGCCTTCGATGGCCTGACGGGCCGCTCCGGGTGCCTGGCGAAGGCGCTGCTGGTAGCGCCAGAGACGCCGCCCCAGGGTGATCGTAATCGGCACGAAGATCACCGCCACCACCACGACCGCGAAGGCCCGCCCGAGGAAGCCAGGCGATTGCCACAGCGGGCGCACGATGGGCCGCAGCCGGCGCATCCAGAAAAGGACCGCGAAGTAGATAGAGAGGGATGAGTAGAGGGCGGCCAGGATGCCGAACACGGCGTACAGGACCTCGCGCCGCGTGAACCGCTGCCGGTCCAGTAACTGGCGCCACATGGGGCCCTTGATAAAGCCCATGGCTCGCTCTCGGAGCTCGGGGATTTCGAGCCAGTCCATCAGGATGTAGTAGCCGTCCAGCTTGAGGAGTGGCATCAGGTTGAACGCGTCATCGATGTACGAGACGATCGCCAGCTTGAACAGCACGGTGGTGATCAGCCAGCCGGGCGGCAGGATGAAGACCAGGATGGCGCTGACCCCGGCCAGCATGAAGCCCGAGTAGGGGCCGGCCCAGGAGACGGCGATCCGCCGCCGCCACGGCTGCAGCCACGCGTCGGTCACGTCCACGTAGAAGGCGGGCATGAAGTAGAAGAGCAGGAAGCCGCCCTCGGGGACGCGCCCGCCGAAATGCTTGCAGGTCACGGCATGGGCGCTCTCGTGGACGAAGGTGACCACGTAGTAGGCGACGACCAGGGCCAGCAGCCCGGCGATCCCAGACCCGGCAATCGGCGCAAACGGATCGCGCCCACTCAGGATCTCGCGGGTGGCCGTAGCGATGCCAGCGACGGTGATCACGACCGTGGCCACCAGGACCGGGCGGGTGAAGAAGATCCAGCCGATGTGGTCGTGCATCCACGTCACGAAGCGGTCGATGCCGCGCAGCGGGACGCGCATCATCAGCAGGCCACCCTCGGTCAGCGCCCGGCGGCGCCGTTTGGGCGGATGCAGCCGCAGGCGGAGGTCGTCGAAGATGTCGCGCGGCGGATCGAGGAGGCAGCCGGCCTCCCGCAGGTCGGCCACCAGCTCGGTGACGCCGTTGAGGTCCATGCTGCCCGACGACTCGACGAGGTCGGCCTCCAGGACGGCGAGGCTCCGGGTGCCATCCATCCTGGTCGCCACCTGGTCCTCCTCCTCGGTCAGACGCAGGTATGTGCCGTCACGGCCGATCATGGTGTACCGCTCGCCGTGGCGGCTCCGCAGCCGCGCCCAGGTCAGGCCGGGCCGCAGGTGTGGCACGTAGTTGGCAGGGTCGAGCCGCTCCGCCAGCGCTTCCCAGACGGTTGATTCGGCCGGTGGCGCGACCGCGTCCACCTGCTCGCTCGTCGGCAATCTCCCCTCCTCTCCGCCCGACTATGGGAGGGCACCGGAGAGATGTCAAGCCGCGGTGACAAATGACACAGGGCACCGGTGCCGCTTGGCATAGGCCGTCACGACGAGCGGGACTAGCCTGCCCCTATCACCGAGACAGGAGGAGTGAAATGAATCCGTACTCCGGCGAGCTGGCACACATCCGCGTCAACGACTTCCTCCGGGAGGCGGAGCGCATCACCCTCGCCTCCAAGGCACTCCGCGAACGGAAAACGATCAGGCGCGAGCGAGTGGCCACGGCGACCCTGCGCCGCCCCGTCCGGCAGGCCTGGGTTCTGGCGTCGGCGGCGCTTGCCATCCTGCGAAGCTGACTCTGGTATCGCTTGTCTCTCCCTCCCCCTCAGGGGAGGGCAGGGCGGGGGGTGTCTCTAGACGGCGAGGCGCTTATGTCTCCTCCCCCTTGCGCGGAGGGTGGGGGAGGGGGTCTCACTGACGCTGCTCCTACCCCGGGTCGGTCGCCCGAAGCCGTTCGGCCATCGCCGCAATGACCTTCAAGGCCAGCGCGTCATTCGCTTTGATCGCGTCGCGGAACTGCGCATGGCTCATCACCAGCGCCTCCGCCGGTTGTGTGGTCTTCACCGTCGCCGTGGCCGACCCGCGATCGAGCATCCCGATCTCCCCGAAGAATTCCCCAGCAACCATCCGCCGGACCGGCTGGCCCTTGCGCGAGACCTCCACCTCGCCCGCCAGCAGCACGAAAAACGAGTCGGTCGGCTGGCCTTCCGAGATCAGGATCCTCCCAGGGTCCAGGCTGACCTCGTCCATTCGCGTGGACAGGAAGTCGAGCTCGCTTGACGAGCAATGCGAGAATAGCGGGACCTTGCGCAGGCTGTCGACTTTCTTTGGGGCCACCTAGAACCGCATCTCCATGACGGAATCATAAGGCGACCAGAAGTAGAGGTGAACGAAGCGCCCCTCCCCGACCCTCCCCCTCAGAGGGAGGGGAATGCTGAAAGGTATAGTGTCGGCAGTCATGGCCAGGATGGACGCCCGCGAGCAGCTGAGGCGGGTCCCACTGTTCAAGGGCCTATCCAACGACGAGCTGCAGCAACTGTCGCAGCTGGTCAAGGAGCAGAGCTACAAGGCCGGCGCCCCGATCGTCGAGGAAGGCCAGACGGGCCTGGGTCTGTACGTGATCCGGTCCGGCCGGGCGTCGGTCAAGAAGCAGGGACGGATCCTCAACCACATCGGCCCGAACGACTTCTTCGGCGAGATCGCCGTCCTGGGCGGCGGGCCTCGGACCGCCAGCGTGATCGCCGACGAGGACACCGTCTGCTACACCCTGGCATCCTGGGAGATCAAACCCCTCCTGAACAGGAACGCCAGCCTGACCTACAAGATGCTGGTCGAGGTCGTCCAGCGGCTGCGGGACGATAGCGGCCCGCCGACTAACTAGGACCCCGAGACCCCCTCCCCGACCCTCCTGCGTGAGGAGAGAGCGGCGGGCCCGCTGACTAACAAGGAGCTCCGAGACCCCCTCCCCGACCCTCCCCGCAAGGGGGGACAAGAAGCTGACGAAAACTAGCACGCTGTCAAAAACTCAGCTGTTCGGACGTCTCCTTGGTATGAGCACACCACCGAGAGTCACCAACGAGTCCCGCCCTGAATTCGAGGTTGACGCGCCTGCTCAGCCGAACCTCGACGACCTCAGCGGGGAGGTCAAGACCGTTCTCGACTTGCTCGCCCAACTCCATGAACAGACCCTGGCCCTGGTCGAGGCCCTCAGCGAGATGAACGAGCGTACCTATCAGCCTGCACTCGAGTTCCTGCGCGACATGCAAAACCGAGTCGGTGGCGGGCCCGCCAAGAAATAGCCCAACCTGATCCGCGGCACCCTCCCCCGGCCCTCCCCCGCACGGGGGGAGGGTTCCCTGAGGGAAGTCCGGCCTTAAGCGACGGCCGCCTCGGCAGCCACAGGCTCCGCGGCCACCGCCCTCTTGTTCGAGACGAGCACACAGCTCAGTGCGGCGAGCGCCAGGATAGCGACGCCAACCCCAATCGTGGGCCGCATAGCCAGGATGTATCCCTGATTGAACACGTCGTGCACCAGGTACTGGAGCTGGGTGGCGACCTGCGCCGGCACGTTCGCGGGCAGGTGGATGCCGCCGGTTTGCCCACGCCCCACCTGGAAACCCGTCTTGGCCGCGTTGCTGAAGCCGTTGACAAACGGCGAACGGAATGCCAGCGGCAGTTGCGCCGAGGCGGTCACCGCCTGGTCGTGCAGGGACACCGCCAGTCGGTTCTGAAGCACGGCCCCAACGCCGGCGGCGCCAAACGCCGCCCCCAGCTGCCGGGTGGTGTTGAGGACGCCCGAGGCGGCCCCGGCTTGGTGCGGCTGGATGTCGCGCAAAGCCGTGGTGGTCATGGGAGCGAAGATCATCCCCATCCCAACCCCGGACACGACCAGCGGCAGCACGAAGGTCTGCCAGGTCGAATGCACCGTCGCCAGTGCCGCGACGACGGCCATCCCGGTCCCGAAGAGGGTGAGGCCCCCCATCAGGAAGTACTTGCCGCCGAACCGGTCCGTCAGACGGCCGGCGAAGGGGGCCACGAACATGGAGGCGACCGACATGGGCGCGAAGGTCAGCCCCGACAGCAGCGGCGACATGCCCAGGACCGACTGGGTGTAGATGATCAGGGGCAGCATGATTCCCTGCATCCCGAACGCCATGGCGGCCGCGACCCAGTTCATGATCGAGAAGTTGCGGATGGTAAAGAGGCGCAGCGGCAGCAGCGGCTCGGCCTGGAACTGCTCGAAGACGAGGAAGACGGCGAGGAGCACGATGCCGAAGCCGATCACCATGGGGATGGTCAGCCAACCGGTGATGGTGCCCCAGTCATAGCGCTGGCCTTCGATCAGGCCGTAGACAATGGCGAACAGGGCCACGCTGGACAGCGCGACGCCCACCAGGTCCAGGCGATGGCGCCGGCCCGGGCGCAGGTCCGGGATGAGCACGAAGGTGCCGATCAACGCGATCACGCCCAGCGGCACGTTCATGTAGAAGATCCAGCGCCACTCCCAGTTGGTAACGATCAGGCCGCCCAGGGTGGGACCCAGGATGGTCGAGATACCGGCGACCGCGCCCCAGATTCCGAAGGCGGCGCCCCGGCGTTCCGCCGGAAAGATCGAGGTGATGATCGTAAGCGTCTGCGGCGCCAGCATCGCACCGCCGACACCCTGAAGAACCCGCGCGGCGATCAGCTGGGTGTCTGTTTGCGATAGCCCGCACAGGGCAGACGCCACCGTAAAGAGCACGAGCCCGGCGGCGAACAACTGCCGGGGGCCGAAGATGTCGCCCACCCGGCCGGCCGTGATCAGCAGGACGGCAAAGGCGAGCAGGTAGCCGTTGAAGACCCACAGGACCTGGTCCAGCGAGGTGTGCAGGCTGGTCAGGATGCTGGGCGTGGCCACGTACACGATGGTCATGTCCAGCAGGATCATGAAGAACCCGAGGCTCAGCACCAGCAAGATCGCCCACGGGTTCCGGGTGGTTTCAGTCATTGTTTCCCTCCTCATGTGACTGATTACTCAATAACATCTGAGACCAAAAAAATTCCATCGGTCTACGCGAATCCAAGGACTTCGTGCGCCCAGCGGGCAGGATCGCCGGTCGCCGGCAGGTGCATGCAGGCCGCCACGTTGAGCAGCATGCCGCGGGCGAAGAACTCGCTCAATTCGCGGCCTTCCACCCCACTCAGTTCCGACACCAGGGTGCGGAGCCGGTTCCACCGATCTCGCACCAGACGACGAACGTCATCGTCCCAGCACGCGGCGTAAGCCTGCATCTGCATCAGGGGGGCCTCCGGCTTGGCAAGCAGCCGCATGTACGCATGGCCCATCGCATGCAGGCGAGCCCCAGGACCGGTGAGGTGCGGGTGCCCCGACGGGTCGTGGCCGACGGCCTGGAGCTGGGCCCCGATCTCGGCGTCCGAGCGACCCTCCGCCGTCTTCTTCAGCACCGCCTCGAATCGGTCGAAGCAAGCGTCTACGGTCGCCAGGAAGAGATCCTTCTTATTGGGCCAGAGCCGGAAGATGTAGGGCTGGGAGATGCCGGCCCGCTCGGCGATGGCCTCGGTGGACGTCCCATCCAGGCCGTGGATGGCGAACTCGGCCATGGCCGCCTTGAGAACCTGCTCCCGCCGATCCTCGGCCGACATCCGGTGGGATGCGCCGGAGGCCTTGATCGCCGTCTTCATGTAAGTGATTATTCACTAACTAGCTCGAGTTGTCAAGGGTCCGTGATCGTACCCGTTTTTCGTACATTCAGCCTGCGTGGTGTTCAGTCAGGGCCGGGGGGTTGCCTCCCCGCAAGGGGGAGGGAGAGTCGGAGGCTTCGTTCATGAACGCCCCGTCCTGGCAAGGCCCGCCTGACGCTCCCGTTCCTCGTCGACTGCCGGGAGATGACAGCACCAACTGGCATGCAGTAGGCTAGTCACGGACGCGACCTGACCCCCGGGAGAAGAGCGGAGGGATTGGGGTGAAACCTCCGCCGCGCATCCGGCCTTTGGTCCACGAGTCGCTCCCCATATGGGGCGGCCGCGTCCCTCCCTTCCCTCATCCCCCAGCTGGCAGCGGCGGGAACGCTTAGCCATACTGGGTTCGTATGTGCGTCTCCCCCGACGACTATCAGGACCCTGGCACGCCGAAGGCGGCCCGCGAATCGGAGCGCCGGCTGCAGGCTGACGACGGCGCGTCGATCCGTCTCTTTACGGCCGAGCCCGAGGGCGGGCTGGGCGCCGGTGCCGTCCTGATCATCCACGACATCTGGGGCTACACCGACTTCTATAAGGACCTGGCCCGCCGGATTGCCGCCGAGGGCTACGCGGGCGTCTTGATCGATCTCTTTGCTCGCCAGGGCGACCTGCCTCCCGAATTGCGGACTCCGGAGCGGAAGCCGGCCACCGCTGACGCCATGGCGCTGGCGCGGGACCGGGCGGCGAAGGCCTCCGAGGATCGGATCCTGAAGGACATCCAGCTGGCGGTCGACGACCTGCAGAAGCAGGGAGCGCCGCGGGTCGTCTGCTGGGGCTTCTGCTGGGGTGGCACCGTCACCTACATGGCCGGGGCACGGGTCCGCGGGCTAGCCGGCGTGATTGCCTACTACGGCTTCCTTAAAGTCGGGCCGCCCCGCACGTCCCCCCTCGACATCGTCGACCAGATCCAGGTGCCGGTGCTGGGCATTTTCGGCGGCGCCGACCCGGGCATCCCGCTGGAACAGATCGCGGACTTTGAGTTCCGGCTGGAAAAGGCGGGCAAGACCGCCCAGATCGAGATTTACGAAGGCATGCCCCACGGATTCATCCGCTACAACCCAAGCGAGCACCAGGTGGTCATTGATGACGCGCTGCGCAAGACGTTCGAGTTCCTGGACCAGATCCTCAGGGCATTCGCCACGAATGTCCCTCCCCCTCAGGGAGAGGGCAGGGAGGGGATGAGACGGTGAGCGGCGTTCTCTATCTGGAGCATCTGAGCGACCAGGACCTCTCGCTGCTGGCGGCCAATGGCGGCGAGACATCCGGCGCACTACGCGGCGATCCCGATCGCATCCAGCAGATCCTCGCCGAACCGGCGGTCTTCGCCAGCATCTTTGGCACCGGCACCCAGGAGGCGTTTCTGCACGCCTCGCCATTCCTGGTGTTCGCGGTCCTCGTCCATCGCGTGCGCCGGGACCTCGATGACCTCCGCTTCATCGATGAATGGGTCGGTCCGGGTCAGCGCGTACCCGTCTTCGACATTGCGGCGCTTCGGGAGTTTACCGACGACCCAGCCCGCCGGCTGTTCCTGGCCGAGCTGCTCGCCTCGTACACCCATGTCGCCAGCGGCAGCTACTTCACGCGCGGGAGTCGCGGCTGGCGGCGTCACCGCTTCAGCGAGCTCGACCCCATGCACCTGATCGAGCTCCTCGACGTGGTGACGGCGCCGGAGCGGCCCTCCGTCTATCGCCGGCTGGGCGACTTGGCGCTCTTCCTGACCGGCGTCTTCCCCGACTACACAGGCGGCGGCCGCCTCCTCTCCCCCATTAGCCGGGAGCGCCTGCGGCGTCAGCTACTGCGGAGCGAGGGTGAGTTGCCCCCCGCGCTCGAGCTGTTTGAGCTGATCGGTCGCCGCGCGTACCAGGCCGCGTCGAAGGCCACTCAGCGCCCCGGTCTGCTGGACGATCTGGGTGGCCAGGGCTTCGCCCGCTCTCGTCGGGTCCTCAACTTCCTCACGGACCGCTACCTGTTCCCGCTGCGGGAACAGTGGTTTCCCTTCGCCGCCTAGCACACCCCCACCCCGACCCTCCCCCTGAGCGGCAGGGAAATCAGCGCTTTGTTCTGCAAGACGTCCAGCTGCCCTTGGGTCGTACGCCAGAAGACCCGACGGCGAAGACTGCACGCACCGAGGCCCCGACACTCCCTCCCCACATCGGGGAAGGGAGTGTCTGCGGTGGTTAGCGGCTGCGCCTTCCTGCCGGTTGGGTCGGGTAGCCGTACATCAGCGACCCCGGGGTGGTCAACAGCTCGCCCGTCTCGAGCAGCGTCTTCAGGCCGGAGAGGATCATCGGCCAGCCACCGTACAGCTGGTCGTGTGCGCGCTCGCGAAGCTGGTCGTGAGTGACGGTCAGGCGGCAGGAGTCACCGACCGGTTCGATTTCCCAGGTGATCCTCGAGGTTCCCTCACGCTTTACATCCTCGCCCCACAGTGCCCGCATGCTCTGGACCAGCCGGCGCGGCGGGTCGACCTCGAGGTTCTCGCCCTCTCCCAGGAGCCCGCCATTGTCCGGGCGGGTCATCTCGTAGCGCGACCCGGGCGTGAAGTCCGCGCTGAACTGGGAGCCGAACTGGTACTTGCTTCGCATCTCCGGGTCGGTGATCGCCTGCCACAGCCGCTCGGGAGTGGTCTTGATGTAAATCTCGAATACCTTTTCCATGCGTCGTTCCTCCAATTGATCTTTGAGGCCGCTCAGTGCCGCGGCCCAAGGCTGGGCGTACTTGCTCACCCACCGGTCGTGGACAAGCCGGATTGGAACCGGGTTCAGAAAATGGAGCTTCTCGCGCCCTCGCCGCTTGGTCACCACCAGCCCCGCCTTCTCTAGCAGCTTCAGGTGCTTCATCACGCCGAATCGCGTCATCGAAAAGTGCGCCTCCAGGGCGGTCAGGGTCTGTCCGTCCTGGCGGAAGAGCTCGTCGAGAAGGCTCCGCCTCGTCGGATCGGCGAGAGCTCTGAACACCTCGTCCATGCCCAGCAGTATAGGTGACCGTATGGGGTAACTATCCCCTCACTGGAGAGGAGGAGTATCCTAATTTGCGTGACAGGGAGACAGGGGAGTACGAGAATGGGGACGGGAAATGGGCCGACCTGTGGGGGGGCGCTCCGGTTGCTTGGGATCAAGAGATGAAGTGCCCGACTTGTAGCCAGAACACGCCGGACTCGTGGAACGCTCTCGACGCTGGGCCTGGTCAGGTACTTAGGCAGGTGCATGGCGCTGAGAAGATTCCCGGCAAGGGCAACATCCGATTTACGGTCGAGTGGATGTTGTGTGCCAACGAGGAATGCGGGGAAACAGTGATCCGGCTGAATCGTAGCGACTTTCGCATGGCGGGCGACGCTCCGCTACTCGAAACCCTGTCCGTGATCGTATGGCCGCGCACGGGAGGTCGGGAGCCAGTTGATCCCACTGTGCCGCGCAGCATGGTCGAGGACTATCAGGAAGCCGCTGCCATCCTTGACCTCAGCCCACGAATGTCTGCGGTGCTGGCGCGGAGCATCCTGGCCGATCTCCTAGAACGGTATGCGGGCCATACCCAATTTAGCCTGACTGATCGGATCGACGCGTTCAACAAGCAGCCAGCCCACCCGCGAACGTTGCGGGAGAACCTCCACCACTTCCGGGAAATAGCCGACCTCGGGGCACATAAAAAGACGAGCGATCACGGCCAGATCATCAAGATCGAACGCGCGGAGGCCGATTGGACCCTCGATCTAGTCCAGCGTCTCTTTGACCATCTAATCGCGACTCCTGCCGCTGACAAGAAGATGCGTGACGCCATCGATGGAAAGTTGAAGGCAGCGGATCGCAAACCGATCAAGCCACTGCCGAATGATCCTGCCTAGAATGGAGGTCGCATGGGTCGCAAGCCAAAGCTCAGCATCCGCAAGGGCCAGCCGACACAAAAGACCGACCAGGGGCTTGAAATCCCCGTCCCTTCGCGGCGCAACTTCATCCGCGATCTCCGCAAGGCGTCCAAGTTCGACTCCTCGGGCGAGGGGAAGGACAGCCCCAAGCAGGGGAAGCCGTGAACGACCCCCAACCGATGTACGACCTCACTCGCGACCAACTAACGTCCCAAATGTCATCGGTGGATTCGCTGGACGCAAAGCTGGGTCTCTTTCTAGCGGTGGGGAGTGGATTGGTCAGCATCGTTGCCGCGGTCGTCGCCCTCCGTCCGTCAACCCATCCGAACCTTTGGCCATTAGTCTTATGTGCCATCCCTTACGTCCTTCTGGCCGGAGTAACGCTCTTCGGTCTGAGACCCCGCAAATGGGGAAAAGGCCCCAAGGCCAGTGACGTTGCCAAAGGCTATAACCGAACCTCGCTCCATGTCATCAAAGAAAACATGGCTGTTAAGTTCCATAAGGACTTTGAGTCAAACAAGGCCGCATACGGGCAAAAGGTGTGGGCAGCCGAATGGGGCCTTCGGCTGCTTATCGTTGAGACTCTCGTTCTGGTCGTGGGCCTCTGGCTGGTCGCCAGGGTATAGGCCGGGCCCTAATCTCAGTTTCGCCGTCATCGTAGGGCGTTTCCTTCTCCAAGGGGAAGTCGTCGCTGTCCCCGCCCTTGTCCGGAGGGGGCTCGGGCGGCTGCTGCTCATCACTCATGCTCAGACCGCAAGCGGCGCTGCCGCCCGAGCCAGCAGTAGCCGGAACTTCGCCTCACCGACCGGCATCCGGCGCTGGCCGGTCCCGCGTTCGGTGTGTTCCCGGTGGTTGTACCGCCACGCGTATTCGTCCAGGTACGACTGGAGCCACTTGGCGGAAACCGAATGATAGACGCCGCGAATCCCGCTCTTGAGCAGCGACCAGAATCCGTCGATGGTTTGCGTGTGAACGTCGCCATCGACGTAGACCCTGGCGGCATGCTGAATGCGCCGATGCGCGTAGCCCTTCCTAGCCAGCGCGGAGTAGGCGGCCGCTTCGTCCGTGAAGATGTGCGAGGCCGGGAGGATATGGGCTTCGATGTGCCCGAAGGCCGATGCCTGGAACTCGGACGGCACGACCCGTGCGACGACCTTGCCACCACGCTCGACCATGCCGAACACGGTTGTTTTCTTGGCACGTGCCGCTGCCTGACCAGCCTGCATCGGGCCGAGTCCCATCCGCGCCATCGCCTGAATCTCGCGGGCGCGAGGCTTGCCGCCGACGTAGGTCTCGTCCATCTCAACGTTGCCCGAGAGGGGCGCGGGTGTCTCCGTCATCAGGCTATTGCGGATGAGGTTGAACATGCGCCACGCGGTCTTGTAGCCCACGCCGATCTCTCGCTCCAGCTGCTTGGCAGAGATTCCGCAGCGAGTGCTGGTAATCAGGTAGATGGCGTAGAACCACAGGTGGAGCGCCGTGGACGACTTGTGGAAGATCGTCCCGGCGGTCGGATGCAGGTGATGGCCGCAATGGGTGCAAGACCACGACTGGCGCTGCTGAGCGGTCTCGTACCGTTTGAACATCCGGCGCTGCTTGCACTCTGGGCAGTCGGCGTGCCTGCCGTCAGAGGAGTAGCGAGCGCGCCACAGGTAGTCCAGGCAGGCGGCATCGTCGGGAAACTCCCGCGTGAACTCCATAAGCGAGTACCGGGACTCCGAAGCCGTCCCCCTGGTTGGTCGCTTTCGGTTGCCTGCCATAGCCGTATTATAGCACCTTTTCTCCAGTCAGGGGATAATTACCCCGTATGGTCACATGTCAAGACCAGACCTTGACTCGACCCGTCCGCTTCCCTACCCTCGCGGAAGCATGGAGGGGGACGAAGATGGGGCGCGGACGGTCAGGCGACGCGCTGCGTTCCTGTGCAGGCCGGGTAGGTCGAGCAGCCCCAGAAGGCTGAGCCGGCATCCGGTCCACGGGGTGCTATACGGCGCACCATCTCGTTTCCGCACTTGGGACAAGTCGGAGATAGCGCTGGGGCTGGAGCGACGGTAGCTTGAGGAGCCATGCGGACTTCCTTGATGAGCTTCGCCAGGCCGTTTCCATCGATCAGATCGATTGGTTCTCCCCGGGCCAGGGCCAGGGCGTCAGGGGTGAACGACCCCGTCGTGATCAGGACTGCTCGGTCAGCCCCCTCGTGGACCAACACACCCAGCAACTCCCGCGTTTCACGCACTCCAACCTGAAAGCTCCGCCACTGCTTGCATTGGACCAGAGTTCTGCCATCCTTTCCTCGAAGGTCCAGGTCGAAGCCACCGTCCGGGCCGCCGCCTCCCGTCACGGCCACGGTATAACCGAGCCGGCGATATGCCTCCCCGACAAGTTTCTCGAACTCTTGCCACTTCATGTCACGGATGTCTCCGAGACCTTCATAGCCAATCGGGAGATGTCGGCGGGCAAGACGTTTGACCACGCCAACCAGGCCAGCCAGAATGACCAAAACCGTCAGAGCCAGGGCCAATCCATGTCGGAGTTCGTCCCATATTGGTTGGGTCGGTCGACCTCCGGCCACCGGCAAGGGAACCCAACCGGCGAGCAGAAATACTACGGCGGCAGCTACCGATACCCATAGGGGCTGGTCGGTCAGCACAAGCAACAATTCCTCAAAGGGTGACTCCGAGGCTCTTCGTGGCGCCATGCCTTGGACCTACGAACAACAACCCGCTGGCCGTCGCTCTCTTGCGGTAAAGCCCTCATACTGGTGGCGTGTCGCCGATCAGCACGACCCAGCAGGGGATCATCGCCGAGCGCGAGTTCATGAAGCTCCTGATGCTGGGCAGCGACGGCCAACTCGAAGTGTCGGCTCCCGTGACCGATGACGAGCGCCGGGACCTGGAAACGCATATTCGCGGGCAGTTCACATCCGGGCTGATCTTCCAGGTCAAGAGCACGACCTACCTGGACCATCGCTTCAAGGCCCGCCGGCTGTCCATTCATTTCCCGGTGGCGAAAGCCCGTCTCATCTCCCATCCGCTGTTCTGGTATTTCTTCGGCTACCTCGACGTGGCGGCGATGGGTTACGCGGATCCGGTCTTTCCGGTGCCCTCCGAGGAGGTGCATCGGCACGCCAACCCACAGTTGAAGGGCGATACGTGGTCGTTCAACTTCGCTCCCAGCCTGGAGCCCGATGCCGATGACCAGTGGCGGAAATACCAGCAGGCAACGAAGGAGGTCGGGAGATACATCCTCCACGTCCTCCAGAATCAGCAGCTATCCCCCACGCCAATGCTGGCAGCCGGGTCTGCCAAGGAGCTACCGCCGGGTGTTATCTGGGTCAGCGTTCGATAGCCCTCTAACCGGGAGCATGCACTCGAACAGGCCGGCAAGTCTCCTCCTTTAGGGAGGGGCGGGGGAGGGTGTGTCTCCGGGGACAGGGTGTTCGTCGTTGAAACGACGCAAAACCCACGCCACGGTCTCGTATTGCAACTCCCAGGCGAAGGGACCGTAGCCGCCGGCCAAGACCATGATGATCGGGATTGAGGCCGATCGCGCTTGCTCAAACACGAACCGGTCTCGCTCCAGGATCTGCTCCCGGCTTAGCCGAAAATATCCCGCCGTGAGCGGATCCCTTTCGTAGCCGTCAACCCCGGCTACGTAGACGACAAGGTCTGGGCTGAGCGTGTTGAGTGCGGCAGGAAGTTCGCGCCGAAGTGTGGCGAGATATTCGGTACCCCGGGAACCCCTCTCGAACGGGACGCCTCGCCAAATAGGCCCCACGACCACCGGGAAGAGGTCAGCGCCATAGAAGTCCAGGATCTTGACCTCAACACATTGCCGAAGCGCCTCAGCATGTCCGTCACCATGATGGGCGTCAAGGTCCACGATCAACACCCGCTTCACGAGGCCGTCCCGGATGGCTTTCACAATGGGATGGGAACATCCGCGTACAGGCAGAACCCGTGGGCCAGCTCCGGATGGGCGTGGTGGTACCCACCGCCCAGATTGATGGCGATCCCCCGCCGGAGGGCCAAAGGCACCGCCGCCACGGTCCCAGCCGTTACCCGACGCATCGGCTGCAGCAGGCCCAGCTCCAGCATGGGCCGAGGCACAAACGCAAGCGCGCCAATCTCGATGGCGCCTGCGACGTAGCCCGAGTCGGCGAGCCTCCGCAATGCGCAGCCGAATGCACGAGCCTGAGGTCGTCCGGGTCGAGCGGGCCCGGGTCGATGAACTCCTCGCGCATGATATGCCCCTGATCGACCAACTGCTTTGCGATCCGCTCATATTTGTTGACGTCGAACGGATGGAGCCAGGTCAGCATGGAAAGCCTGGGCACCGCGGCCAAGCGGTACCCATCCGAATACAGGACCGCCACAGAGGGTCCCGCGTCGGCTCCGCTCCCAGTGCTTCGCGCTCCCATGCTTGGCTTCGTCCAGAGTATGCCTCTGCCCACTGACAGACAGCTGTCACGGCACGCCCGTAAAGTGATGCTGGGGCAGAAGGCAGAATGCAATATCTGGACGGCCGGCTGATCATGAGCCCGACAGACTTAACGGGCTTCCTGGAATGCGAGCACCTCACCCAGCTGGAGCTGGCGGCGGCCCGGGGCGGGCTGGAACGGCCGGAACGCGAGGATCCGGAGCTGGAAATCCTGGCTCGCCGAGGGCGCGAGCACGAGGCTCGGCATCTCGACCGGTTGCGGACTGACGATCGGCGGGTGGTCGAGTTCGCCTATCCCGACGGCACCCTGGGCGGCCTCGAAGAGGCGCATGCCCGCACGGTCGCGGCGATGCGAGAGGGGGCTGATGTGATTTACCAGGCGACGTTCTTCGACGGCCGCTGGCGCTGCCACGCTGACTTTCTACTCCGGGTCGACCGCCCGAGTGCTCTCGGGCGCTACAGCTACGAAGTGGCGGACACTAAACTGGCCCGCAAGGCCAAGGCATCGGCCGTCCTCCAGTGCTGCGTCTACTCGGAGCAATTGGCCGCCGTCCAGGGTGTTGAACCCGAGTACATCCGCCTCATCCTGGGCGACCGGACCGAGGAGGTTCTCCGCTACAAGGACTACGCCGCCTATTACCGCAGCGTGAAGCGCCGCTTCGAGGAGACCATTTTCTCCCCCCAGTCCCCCCTTGCGGATGTCGACTCTCCCTCCCCCTTGCTGGGAGGCCAGGGTGGGGGTATTTCAGCAATCACGACCTACCCTGATCCGGTCGACCATTGTGACATCTGCCGCTGGATCGACGTCTGCAAGGTGCGGCGGCGGCAGGACGATCATCTCTGCCTGGTGGCCGGCATGCGCCGGGACCAGACCCGGCTACTCCAGGCCGTAGGGATCACGACCGTCGCCGAGCTGGGGGCCAGCCCCATCGGACAGCCGGTGGCCGGCATCGGCGATCCGGCGCTGGAGCGCCTCCGCCAGCAGGCTCGCCTGCAGGTCACCCAGCGCCAGACCGACAACCCTACGTACGAAGTCCTGGCGCCGCTCGGGGCCCGCCTCGGGTTCGAAGCCCTCCCTCCCCCCTCCCCCGCCGACCTGTTCTTCGACATCGAGGGCGACCCGTTCGTGGGCGACGGCGGCCTGGAGTACCTGTTCGGCGTCCTGGAGATGGTCGATGGCGCCCCTCGCTACCACGACTTCTGGGGGCACGACCCCGATGCCGAGAAGCGCGCCTTCGAGCAGCTCGTCGACTTCCTGATCGAGCGGCTCGACGGCAGCCCCGACTTGCACATCTATCACTACGCCTCCTACGAGCCGAACGTCCTCAAGGAGCTGTCCAGTACCTACGCCACCCGCGAGCAGGAAGTCGATCGCCTGTTGCGCGGCGTGGTCCTGGTCGATCTCTATCGTGTGGTCCGGCAGGCGGTTCGGGTCTCCCTCGAGTCGTACTCGCTCAAGGAGCTGGAGGCGTTCTACCGAGGCAAGCGCACCACGGCCATCGTCGATGCGGCCGGCAGCCTGGTCGCCTATGAGGACTGGCTCCAGTCGCGCGAGCAGCGGCGGCTCGATGAGATCGCCCGCTACAACGAGGACGATTGCCTATCCACCGCCCAGCTGCGCGACTGGCTGGAGGCTCGACGGCGAGAGGCGATCACGCAGTTCGGCGAGATCCCGCGCCCACAATCCGAAGAGGGTCAGCCCAGCGACACCTTGCGCGACATCGACGAGCGGACGGCAGCCGTCGTAGACCAGCTGCTGACCGGGGTTCCCGAGGAGAACAACGATCGGTCACCCGAGCAGCGCGCCGCCTATCTGCTCGGACACAGCCTGAACTGGCACCGTCGGGAAGCTAAATCCGAATGGTGGGAGTACTACCGCAAATGCTCGCTCACCGATGAGCAGCTGATCGACGAACGCGATTCGATCGGCGGGCTCGAGTTCCGCGGCGAGGTCCGCCAGGACAGGCAGTCGAACATCTTTCGCTACTACTTCGACCCGAACCAGGAGTACAAAATCGGCGTCGGCGACCGGCCCCACGACCCTCGGCGCGAGAAGGAGGCCGGCCACGTGATCGCGCTGGATCCGATCGCCGGCTGGATCGAAGTCAGCCGCGGCGTGAAGATGGAGGTTCCGCACCCCACGTCACTTATTCCTGAGAGTCCAATCCCGACAACGGATCTCCGCGACGCCCTGCTGCGAGTCGGGCAGTGGGTAGCCGACCACGGCTTCGACGGCCCGGGCCCGTACCGGGCCGCCCGCGACCTGCTCTTCCTGCGGCCGCCGAGAATCTCGCCGGCGCTCCCTGACCGGGATTTCCGTCCCTCTCAGGAGGAGCGGCAGCAGGATCTCCCTCCCCCTCAGGGGGAGGGTCAGGGTGGGGGTGGTTCCCTCCTCCAACCTGGTGAGCGCGCAAAGGACGCAGCCACCCGACTCGCGCCCGCCTTGGACGCGTCATACCTCGCCATCCAGGGACCCCCCGGGTCAGGGAAGACCACGACCGGTGCCGAAATCCTTCTGGAGCTGGTAAAGCGTGGCAAGCGGGTGGGCATTACCGCCAACAGCCATAAGGTGATCGGCCACCTGCTGGACACGGTGATGGACAGGGCACCGCGTGATGGCCAGCCGTTGCGCGCCATCCAGAAAGCGGACGAGCGCGAGCGGTGCGCCTCCCAGGAGGTCCGCTGCGTGAGCAGCGCCGGGGAGGTCGAGGACGCGCTCGACGCCGACGATGCGGATATTGTCGCCGGCACCCCCTGGCTGTACGCCCGCGGCGGGATGCGCGACCGGCTGGACGTGCTGGTGGTCGACGAAGCCGGCCAGATGGCGCTGGCTAATCTCCTGGCCATCGCCCAGACGGCCAAGAGCGTGGTGCTGCTGGGCGACCCGAATCAACTCCGCCAGCCTTCGCACGGGATTCATCCCGAGGGGGTCGACCGATCCGTCCTGGACCACGTCATCCAGGAGCAGCCCACCATGCCACCGGAGTACGGCCTCTTCCTGGAGACCACCTTCCGGCTCCACCCGGCCCTGTCCAGCTTCATCTCCGAGGTCTTCTACGACGGCAAGCTGGAGGCCGACCCATCGTGCGCCCGGCAGTCGCTAGCGACCAGCAACGGCGCCGGTGGCGTCGGCCTACGGTTTGTCCCGGTTGACCATGCCGGAAACCGCACCGTTTCGCCGGAAGAAGCCGATCGGCTCGGTCAGATCTTTCGGTCGCTCCGCGGCCTGGCCTGGACCGATCGCGACGGCGCCACCCGCCCACTTCGGGTCGAGGACATCCTGGTGGTGGCGCCCTATAACGCCCAGGTCCGGCGGTTAATCGAAACCCTCCCAACTGGAGCCCGTGTCGGGACGGTCGACAAGTTCCAGGGGCAGGAGGCGCCCGTCGTCATCTACTCGATGGCCACCTCATCCATCGATGATGCGCCCCGCGGCATGGACTTCCTGTTCAGCCTCAACCGCCTGAACGTCGCGACCTCGCGGGCCCAAGGCCTAGTGATCATCATCTGCAGCCCGGAGCTCCTGAAGGCGCGCTGCCGGACGCCAGACCAGATGCACCTGGCCAGCGCGTTATGCCGGTTCGTCGAGGTCGAGGCCCAGCCCGAGGCCCAATAGTGGCTACCCTTTGGTTGGACCCTGGGACGACGCGGCCCCCGTCATCAGAGCGACCGCTTCAGTCATGCTGTGCGACGCGGGGGTGATGGTCGCGACTCGGCGGCCGAGGCGCATCACGTGCAGCCGGTCGGCGATCTCGAACACCTGCGGCATGTTGTGGCTGATCAGGACCACCGGCGTGCCGCGGGCGCGGACTTCCCGGATCAGGTCCAGCACCATGCCCGACTCGCGGACGCCCAGCGCCGCGGTCGGCTCGTCCATGATCACGACCCGGCTGGCAAAGGCCGCCGCCCGGGCGACGGCCACCCCCTGACGCTGGCCGCCCGATAGGGTTTCCACGGACTGCTTCATCGAGCCCACATTGATCTTAAGGTCGGCGATGTGCGCCCGGGCCTCCCGCAACATGCGCGGTCGGTCAGTCACTCGGAGCACGATCCCGATGATGTCACGTCGGCGCAGTTCGCGCCCCAGAAAAAGGTTCTCGGCGATGTCCAGGGCGGGGGCCAGGGCCAGGTCCTGGTAGACGGTCTCGATCCCGTTGCGCCGTGCTTCCAGCGGGTTGCGGAAGTGAACCGGCGTACCGTTCAGAAAGATCTCGCCTCGGTCGGGGACGATCGCCCCCGACAGGGCCTTAATCAAGGTGGACTTGCCGGCCCCGTTGTCCCCGATCAGCGCCAGGATCTCGCCTGGGTAGAGATCGAAATCGGCGCCGTCGAGAGCGGTGACCACCCCGTAGTGCTTGACCAGCCCGCGCGCCTCGAGGACCGGGACTCGCGCCGCGACCGCACTCACGCTTGCCGCCGCCTGGACAGCTGGTCGACCGCCACCGCGAGGATGACCAGCACGCCGGTGATCAGGAACTGATAGATGGCGGCCACGCCCAACAGCTGCAGACCGTTTCGGAAGATGCCGACAATCAATGTGCCGACCAGGGTGCCGAGGACGCTGCCCCGACCGCCGAACAGGCTGGTCCCCCCTACCACCACCGCGGTGATGCTGTCCAGGTTGGCCGACTGTCCCGCCTGTGGATCGCCGACGCCGGTGCGCCCCACCAGTACTAGGGCGGCGATGCCGTAGAGGAGACCGGCGGTCGCGTAGACAGCCAGCAAGACGCGACGTGTGCGGACACCGGCTAGCCGGGCGGCGTCCGGGTTATTCCCGGTGGCGTAGACATGGCGCCCCCCCACCGTCTTCGTCAGCACGAACCAGGTGATCAGCGTCAACGCCACGGCCAGCACCGAGCCATAGGTGATGGTGGTGCCGGCGAAACGGAAGGTGTTGCCAAAAAACACCACGGGGTCCGGCAGATTGGCGATCGTCTCCTCGTTGGAGGTGATGTGCGTCAGGGCAAAGGCGATGTTGAGCGTCCCGAGCGTCACGATGAAGGGTGGGAGGCGAAGCACCGTGACCAGGAGGCCGTTGAGGACACCGAATCCAAGGCAGACCCCGATGCCGAGCGCAATGGCCAGGAACGGATTGACGCCATGCGTCACGGCCAGCTTGGTCATCACGATGGTCCCGAACGCCATTACGGCGCCGCAGGAGAGATCGACGCCGGCGGTCAGGATGATCAGGGTCTGGCCGATGGCCAGGACACCGACCACGGCCACCTGCTGGGTGATCAGCGACAGGTTCTCCGTGGTCAGGAACCGGTCGGTCCGGATCGAGAAGAAGATCGACGCCAGGAGCAGCGCGATCAGCGGACCAAGCGTCGAGATCAGGCGGGCCCGGGCAATGGCTGCGCCAGGATCCCTGCCGAACTCGGTCCACCGAAGCCGGGCTAACACGACCGGCCCGCCCTTAGGGAGCGGGCCGGCCGGTCCTGGTGTCGTCGATTAGCCCCAGCAATTGGCGAGGCCGAAGGTCGTGTCCTTCGAGTCGACCCCGCTGACGGGCTTGTCACTGATGAGGGTCACGCCGGTGTCGGTGTAGCCGGATACACGCTTCCCATTCAAGGCGAAGTCGACCCCGGCGTCAACGCCCAGTTTGGCCATGTTCAGCGGGTATTGCTGCGAGGTGGCCGCGATTCGACCGTCCTTCACCCCGCCGACGCCGGTGCAGCCGCCGTCTACCGAAACGATCAGGACGCCGTTCTGCTTGCCCCGGTTCTGGAGCGCCTTGTAGACCCCGAACGCCGACGGCTCGTTGATCGTATAGACCACGTTGATACCCGGATCCTTGGTGAGGCAGTTCTCCATCTGCGTCTGGCTATCCGTCTGGTTCCCGCCACCGTTTGCGACGCAGACGATCTGCGGGTCCCCGTCGGCGATGCCATAGCCCAGCAGGAAGCCATCGTGGCGGAGCTTGCCGACCGTGCTCCCTGGCGCCTCGTCGAAGAGTGCGATCTTGATCCCCGTCTTGCCCGCCTCGGCGGCCTTGGCGTACTGGCCGATCAGCTGGCCGGCCTTCTTGTTGTCGGTGGCGAACAGTGCGTCGGCCGCATCGACCGGGTCGGTCGGACTGTCGAGCGCGATCACGAGGACCCCCTGGGAGCGCGCCTTCTTGACCGCGGCCGTGACCCCCGCCGAGTCCGGGGTGATCAGGATCGCCTTGGCGCCGGCGCTCACCATGTTCTCCAGCGCGGTCACCTCTCCGGCGGCATCCGAGCTGTCCTTGCCGGCGCCGGTCATGAGCACGGCGCCCTTCAAGAGGGCTTCCCGCTCGGCCCCCTGCCGCATCTTGACGAAGAATGGATTCGCGTCCGTTTTGGTGATCAACCCGATGATCACCGGCTTGGGCGATGCCGAGGCTGCCGGGGTCGCGCTGCTGCCGCAGCCGGCCGTCACGAGCACCGCCACTGCGCTGAAAGCCCCCGCCGAAAGCCGCCACCTCGGCCGCCCTCCGATCCCTTCAATGGTGCGCCGAAGCCCAGAACTCCCCATCACGCTACCTCCCGTTTCCCAAAGCTGCTACCCCGGGGATGACAACGTTGTCAACCTAGCATATCCTTGTGGGGAGCGCAAGATAGATTCCCTTGGGGGCCCATAATGGCCTGGAAGCGGGAGGGCTGTTAACGTTGACAAAAGGAGTTCCCGACGAGGGCCAGACCCGGGCGCGGCCCACGATGCGGGAGGTGGCTGCCCTAGCCGGGGTCAGCGTCAAGACGGTATCTCGGGTGATAAACGCGGAGCCGGGGGTGTCCGCCGAACTGAGCTCCCGGGTGAACAGCGCCGTGGAACGCCTCGACTACCGGCACAACCTGACGGCCAGCAGCCTTCGGCGGGCCGACGGTAAAAGCGCCACCATTGGCGTAGTCCTCGAGTACATCGCCAACCCTTTTGATTCCATGCTGCACCGCGCTATCGAAGACCTGGCCCTTACCCGCGGGGTCCTGGTGCTGGCCGGTAGCCTCGAGGAGAGCGAAACCCGCGAGCGCGAATTGATCGCCGCGCTCGCCTCCCGGCGCGTGGACGGACTGGTCATCATGCCCGCCAGCCATGACCACAGCTATCTGTTGACCGAACGCCGGGCCGGCACCCCGATGGTGTTCGTGGACCGCCCTCCCGCCTTCCTCGATGCGGACACGGTTCTCACCGATAACGCCGATGGCGTCCGCCGCGGCATCCGCCACCTCGTGTCCTACGGCCACCGGCGGATCGGGTACCTGGGGGACCTGCAGACCATCACCACCGCCGCGCTCCGGTATCAGGGCTACCTGGAGGAGCTCGTCGCCCAGGGCATACCGGGCGACGAGCGCCTGACCCGACTGAACCTGCGCGGCACCGAGCGGGCCGAGGCGGCGACCCTCGATCTCCTCTCCAAGCAGCCGCCACCAACGGCCCTGTTCGCCGGGCAGAACCTGCTCACCATCGGGGCCTACCAGGCGCTACGGCGCCTGGGGATCCACCACAAAATCGCCCTGGTGGGCTTCGACGACGTGCCGCTTGGCGACCTGCTAGAGCCCGGGATTACGGTGATGGCCCAGGACCCGGCGGCCATGGGTCGAGCCGCCGCCGAGCTGCTCTTCCGCCGCCTCGACGGTGACCGGTCACCATCGGTCCACCGGGTGATCGCCACCCGGCTGATCGCCCGAGGCTCAGGCGAGATCCGTCCGTGATCGTGGTCGCGGGTGAGGCGCTGATGGACATGGTCGCCACCCGCGACGGGACCCAGCAACCGAGGCCGGGCGGCGGGCCGTTCAACACGGCGCGCGCGCTCGCGCGGCTGGGCGTGCCTACGGCCTTCCTCGGTCGCCTCTCAACCGACGCTTTCGGCCGCCAGCTAGCCGCTGCGCTCGTAGCGGATGGGGCCGACCTCTCCCTGACCAGCCTTGGTCCTGAGCCCACAACGCTGGCGATCGCCGAGGTCGATAGCCGTGGGTATGCAGCCTATCGATTCGTCACCGCCGGGACGTCGGCCCCCAACCTGACCCCCGCCGGGCTCCCCGCGTCACTGGCTCCCGACGTCAACGCCCTGCACGTGGGCACCCTGGGACTGCTGCTCGAACCGATCGCGGCCACCCTCTTCCATCTGGTGCAGCGGGAAGGCGGCCGGCGGCTGGTCATGGTGGACCCAAACATCCGGCCGGCGCTGCTCACAAACGTCCCACCGTACCGTGATCGCCTGGACGCGATCATGGCGCACAGCACGATCGTCAAAGGCAGCGAGGCCGACCTGGCCTGGCTCTATCCCGAGCTCGAGGTGGAGGCCGCTGCGGAACGGCTGCTTGGCCTTGGGCCTCGGTTGGTGATCGCGACGCTGGGTGCCCAGGGGGCGCTCGGCGCCAGCGCCGGCATTCGGGTGCGGGTGCCCGCGCCCATCGTCGACGTCGTTGACACCATCGGCGCGGGCGATGCCTTTGGCGCGGCGGTGCTGGCGTGGCTGCATGAGCATGGCGCCCTGACGACGGATCTCAGCCTCGACGCGGCGCACCTGAGGTCGGTGCTGGACTTCGCCTGCCTCGCCGCGTCTCTCACCTGCACCCGGCCGGGCGCCGACCCGCCCTGGCGGTCGGAGCTCGGCCCCATGGAGGCGATTGCGAGAACGCACGATGCTGCTGGGGATTGACCTCGGGACGTCTTCGGTCAAGGCCGCCGTGATGGCCGAGGACGGATCCGTCGAGGAAGTCACGTCGGCCAGCTATCCGATGGAGTCGCCGGCTCCGGGGTGGGCCGAGACCGACCCGGCCGACTGGTGGCAGGCCACCCGGCAGGTGGTCACGAGTCTGGCCGCGAACCACCGGCAGGAGATCGCGGCCATTGGGCTGTCCGGCCAGATGCACGGCGTGGTGCTGACCGACGCAGACGGCCAGCCGCTGCGGCCCGCCATCCTGTGGGCCGATGGCCGCGCCGCGGGCGAGCTCGCTCGCTACCAAAAGCTCCCTCCACGCCTTCGAGAACTCCTGGCGAATCCCCTTGCCCCCGGCATGGCCGGACCAACCCTGCTCTGGATTCGCCGGCATGAGTCCCGCTTGTACGACGCCGCTCGCTGGGCCCTACAGCCAAAGGACTGGCTGCGCCTGCGGCTGACCTCCCAGGCGCGAACCGAGCCAACCGACGCCTCAGCCACGTTGCTGTATGACCTCGGAAAGGACACCTGGGCGCAGGACGTGTTGCGCGAGCTCGACATTCGCCCCAGCCTGCTTCCGGACGTCATCGCAAGCCATGAACTGGCGGGGCGTCTCACGGACGTGGCCGCGCAGGAGCTGGGGCTCGCGCCAGGCTTGCCGGTGGCGGCGGGCGCCGCCGACGCGGCGGCGTCGCTCCTCGGTCACGGAGTGCTGGACCCGGGCACGGTGCTGCTGACCATTGGGACCGGCGCGCAGCTCAGCTCGATTCGGACCGAGCTACACCCCGACCCCACGGCCCGAACCAATCTGTATCGAACGGTCGAAAGCAGCAAATGGTATGCCATGGCGGCCATTCTCAACGCCGGCCTGGCGCTCGATTGGGCCCGCACCGTGTTTGCAGTCGAGTGGCCCGTTCTGTATCGGAGTGCCGCGGAGGTCCCTCCTGGAGCCGGTGGGGTCACCTTTGTGCCCCACCTCGTTGGTGAGCGGATTCCGCACCTTGAATCCGGGGCAGATGCGCGCTGGTCGGGAATCGCCCTCCATCATCGGAGGGAGCATTTGCTCAAGGCGGTCCTAGAAGGGGTGGCGTTTGCTTTGCGAGAGGCGATGGAACGGCTGGAAGCCGCCGGCATCCCAGTCGTGGAGCTGCGCCTGGCCGGCGGTGGAGCGGTCGACGGGGCCTGGCGACAGCTGCTTGCCGACGTGCTCGGCAAGCCCCTGCGGGCGACCCCCAGCTGGGTTGGGTCTGCTCGCGGCGCCGCCCTCCTCGCCGGGGTGAGCGCGGGAATCTACAAGGGCATCAGTGACTCCCCCGCCGGGGATCTGTCTACCGCGGTTGTCGCCGAACCTGGTGCCAGAGCCAACGAGTACGCAGCCCTCTACCAGCGCCGCATGCATCCGTGATCGATTCTCCGACGTTTGTCAGTGTGCTGACCGGCTCCTTCTCTTCTCCGGCGGCCGGAAACCCGACGGTGGTGATGATCGAGGCTGCCTACCGCCACCACCGGATCGACGCCCGTTACATCAACTGCGACGTGCCCGTCAGGCGGGTTGTTTGCGCTCCCGCTGCTGACGGAACAGCTCGGCGATCTCGTGCACTGTCGTGGCGTCCTCCGCCCGCTTGTCCGCTCCCCGGAAAGAGACCACCCGAGGAAAACGGAGCGCAAACCCAGGCTCATCGCCCACCTTGCCAGCCGTATGTCGTGGGCTGGGCGTAATCTCGTCGGCCATCACCTCGACCACCACCTCGGGCTTGAGCCACACATCGGGCACGAGGATGGAATCCACCCGCGCCGGCCGTTGATCGACCTGCAGCGTGTCCGCCCGCTCGTGGATCTGCCGCCATTCGGCGTCGGACAAGCCGGTGCCAAGCTTGGTGATGGTGGCAAACCGGTCGTTTTCCGCGTCGTAGACGCCGGCAAGCAGCGCACCCACGCCGAACTCCGCGCGCTTGCCTTTTCCAAAGTAGTAGCCGAGCAGCACGAGGTCGACCGTGTCGCTGAGCTCACCGCTGGTGTGGCGCTTCAGCTTGACCCAGTTGAAGTTGCGCGCACCGGCCTGGTATTTGGAGTCCGGTCGCTTGACCACGACACCCTCCAGACCCTGGCTGATGTAGTCGAGGAGCGTCTTGGTGAGGACCTCGACCGAGTCGGTCTTGATGATTGGAGCCGGGAGCAGCACCGTGGAGCCGGCGATCACCTCGTCCACCAGCGCGAGCCGCTCCTCATACGGGAGGTCGGTGAGGTCGCGGCCGTTGCGGTAAAGGATGTCGAAGACGAAGGCGACCAGGGGCAGCTCCCGCGCGGCCTGCTCGATCCCGTGCTGCCGCCGGCGGCTGGCGGTCAGCTGGAAGGGTAGGTACTCCTCCAATTCCTTGCTGTAGGCGATGGCCTCGCCATCGAGGATCAGCGTGTCGTCGGTCAGCCCCCGGGCCGCCGCCGTGAGCTCGGAGAACATACGGGTGTAGTCCTCGAGGTTCCGGGAAAAGACGCGCACGACTTCGCCGCTCTTGTGGATCTGCACCCGGATTCCGTCGTACTTCGGCTGCACGGCAACCGGCCCCAGCTTCTTGATCACCGCTTCCGGGTTCGGCAAGCGCTCGGCGAGCTGGCTCCGGATCGGCCTGCCGACCGTAACCTCGAGGGCGTTGACTTCGGGTTCCCCACCAGCCCAGAAGGTCCTCGCGATCAGCCCCAGGTCGGACACACGATTGTATGCGGCTTCCAGCACCGGCCGGAGGGAGCGGTCGCCTTTCCTGGCGAACGACAGCGCATCGAGCACGGTCGGATCGCCGATGCCCAGCCGCAGGCGTCCCAGCGCGATGCGCACCAGGTGCTTGGCCGAGGCGGAGTCCGCGTGTTTCAACAAGGCGGCGAAGAGCGAGCGCTTCTTCTCGACCGACCCGGCCCCAGCCGCCCCGGCGATGTCCATTAACCTGGCGTGGACCTCCGTGACCGGGAGCGCCGAACTCGAGCCGTGTCCGGCGAGTTGGGCCGCTACCAACCCCAGATCACCCACCCGGCCGAAGAGCTTCGCGACGTCGTCGAGCGGCGTCCCGAATGCCTGGGCAATGGCCGCCACGACAAGCTTCTCGCCGAGGCCGATCTCAACCGGCTCGAAGAAAGGAACCAACCTTCCCTGGATCAGGTAGGTCAGCGGCTGAATCTCGTCGGGCGAGGTCTTCGTGTAGAGCTCCGCAAGCGTCTTGACCAGGTCATTCCTGCTGGTGGTCGACTCCAGCCGGTCGAGGTATCCGCTCAGCTCGGGGAATGTCACCGCAGCTCTTCGAGCCGATCAATGAAGCGGCGCTGTGCGGGCAGCAGCTTGCGGCGCGCCGCGTCCAGGTCGAACCAGCCGGCTCGATCGACCTCGGGAAACCACCGCACCCTCCCGGACCGGGGCGGCCACTCGAGCTCGAACGTGTTGCTCCGCGTTCGCGTCACGTCCAGGTCGCCCGGAACCGCCCAGGCATGGACGATCTTGCCTCCCGCCTGGCGTACCGCACCGAGCGCTGTCGGCTCACCATCAGGCGGCGGTAGGCCGAGCTCTTCCTGAAACTCGCGGCGCGCCACAGCAATGCCCGTTTCATTCTCGGCGAGCTCCCCCTTCGGGATCGACCAGACGCCGTCGTCGCGTCTCTGCCAGAAGGGACCCCCAGGATGGACCAAGAGCACTTCCAGCTTCCCGTCCCGCTGCCGGAACAGGAGCAGGCCGGCACTCTCGGCGCTCAACGCTCGTCCCTCATTCCGTCCGTCCCGGACAAGTTTCGCATTCAGGCTCGAGGTACCCTGCGGCCACCGCGTCCCGAAAGTCAAGCCGAGCAACCGTGTCCTGAAGGCAATGCCCTCTGTCATTCTTACCGGGTGAATCGGATCCCGGGCTACCGGCGCCGCTTCAACGAGATGGCGGGCACGAACATCGACCGCCTCGCCGGAATTTCAGACGGCATCTTCTCCGTCGGCATGACCTTGCTCGTCCTGGGCCTGGCGCTACCGACGTTGAGCGCTCACGGCACAGAGGGAGACCTCTGGCGGGCGCTGCTGGGGCTGGGCCCGAATGTCCTGGTGTACACGCTGAGTTTCATGACCCTCGGCATCTTCTGGGTTGGCCAGGGGACGCAGCTCAATCTGCTGGCGCGGAGTAATCGCAACTACTCGTGGCTGCAGCTCGTCTTTCTCTTCGCCGTCACCGTCGTCCCCTTCTCGACCCAGTTGCTGGCGCATTTTCCAACCTATCGCGTGGCTCTCGTCGAATATTGGCTCAACATCTTGCTCCTGGGCATGACGCTGCTGGCAGGACTCCAATACGGTCTTCGGGCGCACCTGTTCAAGGAGGCAGAGATGCCCGAGGTGGCCCCGCTGATGCGCGGCCGGATTTTCATCGCCCAGTCCCTGTACGCGATCGCCACGGCCACCTGCCTCGTCTTTCCGACCTGGGTGAGCATCACGCTCATCTTCCTGGTCCAGCTGAATTACGTGGTCGCCCCGCGCATCCCGATTCTGCACCGGTTCTGACACGTTCGATTCGGTGGATCCGGCTAGGCTGCCCGGTCCTGCGTGCGTTCCCACTCGGCCAGCCAGGACAGGAGGCCAGCCGCCGGCATCGGCCGGCTGATGTAAAACCCCTGGGCCGAATCGCAGCCCAGCGCGGCCAGCAAATCCAAGGTGCGAGCATCTTCGACCCCTTCGGCCACCGTCTCCAGGCGCAGGCTGTGGCCAAGTTCGACCGACGCCCGGACGATGCTGGCTCCACCGGTCGCCCCCGCCACCCGCGAAACGAACGACTTGTCGATCTTGATTTCGTGCACGGGCAGCCGGTGCAAGTAGGCCAGCGAGGAGTACCCGGTCCCGAAGTCGTCCACCGCCAGGCGAACGCCCAGCTTCCGTAGCCGCCCCAAGGTTTCGATGGCGCGCTCGGGCTCGGACATGATGATGCCTTCCGTGATCTCCAGGCGGAGCCAGGACGGCTCTGCCTGCGTCTCGCGCAGGGTGGTGGCCACCAGATCTGGGAATCCCGGATCAACAAGATCGCGCATCGAAATGTTGATGGCGACCGGGATGGTATGACCAGCTGCGTGCCAGGACCGGCACTGGCGCAACGCGGCGCCGAGCGCCCACTGCGTCAACGGCTGGATCAATCGCGTCTTCTCGGCAAACGGAATGAATTCCATGGGAGGAACCATCCCCCGGAGTGGATGATTCCAGCGGACCAGGGCTTCCACGCCGGTGATGCGTCGGTCGCGAAGACTGATGATGGGCTGATAGTGCAGGACCAGCTGGCCTCCGGCGATCCCCTGACGAAGCTCTGCCATCAGGGTGAGGCGACTTAAGCCTCGCCGGTCGTACTCCGGTGCATAGACCACGGACTCACCACGCGAGCGCTTGGCCACGAACAGGGCGATGTCACCGCAGCGCAGGAGGCTGTCGGCCGTGTCGCCATGGCGGGGGTAGACAGCGATCCCGATACTGCTGGCGATGTCGAGCAGCTGACCGTGCACTTCGAACGGGCGCTCGAGGGCAACCAGCAGCCGTCCCGCGGCGGCGCTGGCCCCGGCCTCGTCCGTCTCCGGGAGGACAATCCCGAACTCGTCTCCGCCGAGCCGCGCCACCACGGCCCCTTTGGGGAGCACCTCCCCCAACCGAGGGCCGATCTGTCGCAGCAGCACGTCCCCGGCGTCGTGGCCAAAGGTGTCATTCACCTCTTTGAAGTGGTCGACATCCAACATGAGGAGGGCCACCGCATGATTCCGGGTTCGGCCGTCGTCCAGGGCGGCGCCCAGCTGGGCGTGGATGAGGGTACGGTTTGGCAGCCCCGTGAGCGCGTCGTGCTGGGCCTGGTACTCCAGTGCCCGGCGGGCTTCGTTCCGTTCGGTCATGTCGCGGGCTAGCGTGAAGACGAGATCCCGCCCCCCGGCTTCGAATTGCATGTCCGTCCCCTCGAGCTCGATGATGCGTCCATTCTTGGTGGTGATCGTGGTCGCGAACGCTTTGGCCTTTTGGCCCTGCAATCGCTCGAGGAGGTTGGGCGCTGATCCCTTGTACTCTCCCGAGGCCACCAGGTCGAAGAGCGATTCCTTTTGCATCAGCTCGTCCGAGCTGAAGCCGGTGATTCGGCTGAATGCTTCGTTGATGTAGATCGGCCGGGTCCCGTCCGTCAGGATGATGATCTGGTCGAGGTCACTCTGCGCCTTGATCAGGGCCCCGTACATGCTGGTCTGCTCCTTGAGCTCGTGCTCGGCCTGCTTGCGGGCCGTGATGTCTTGGACCTGGTTGACCAGATACTTGACCGTGCCGTCCTCCCCGACAACGGATGACACGCTGAGCAGCACCCAGAGGGCCTTCCCATTCTTGTGGACGCAGCGTTTCTCCAGGTGGAAGTAGCCGATCTTGCCCGCGATGAGGTCCGTCAACGGAGCGACGGCTAGGTCCTGGTCGGCCGGGTGCGTGATGTCCTGCCACCCGTTGACTAGCAGCTCGCTCTCCTCGTAGCCGACCATCTGGCAGAACGCCGGGTTAACCGCCAGCCATCGCCCGTCCGGTGCCACCAGGACCTGGCCGGCCGCCACGCCGTAGAAGAGACCGCGAAACCGCTCTTCGCTCTCACGGAGCGCCAGCTCGGCTCGACGGCGCTGGGTCACGTCGGTCACCATGGCCAGGGAGCCCGTGTAGGTCCCGTCCTCAGCCCGCGACGGACTGGCCTCCAGCTCGGTCCACAGCTCGGATCCGTCCTTGCGTCGAAAGCGCGTCTCGTGATGGGCCTGGGGTTCTGCCTGGCGCCTGCTGACATTGGTCGCGAACATCGCCTGGGCATCCGCGTCCATGAAGTCGAGCACGGATCGGCCGATCACCTCGTCCACCGTGTAGCCAAGCATGCTCGCCATGCGCGGATTGACAAACGTAGTCCGGTTCTCCGCGTCGATCACCCAGATGCCTTCGAAGGCCGTCTCCACAATCCGTCGGTACCGCTCCTCACTCGCGCGCAGCGCCGCCTCCGCCCGCCGTCGTTCCGTAATGTCTCGTAAGAAGCTGCTGAACACGTATCGGCCGCCGGACCGCGCGACTGCGATCGAGAGCTCGACCGGGAACTCGTGCCCGCTCCGATGGAGCGCTTCGATCTCGACGCGCCGGCCAAGGAGCGGTCCCTTTCCGGTAGCCAGAAACCCGGCCAGGCCTCGACGGTGAGCCTCGCGGTACCGGCCTGGGATGACGGTCTCTTCCAGGAGGCGTCCGACCGCTTCCGCCCGGGACCAGCCGAAGGTGGCTTCCGCCTGGGGGTTCCAGTCTATGATCCGCCCCTCCTGGTCCATCGCCACCACCGCGTCGATCGCCGAATCGAAGATGGTGCTGAGGCGCTCGAGGTGGTCTTCCTTTGCGGTGCGGGCGGCGGTGCGTTCTTCCCAGGCGCGACGCTCGCGTTCGATGGCGGGTGCGAGGCGCGACAGATTGTCCTTGAGCACGTAGTCGTGGGCGCCGGCGCGCATGGCGGCCGCGGCCGCATCCGCGCCGATCGACCCTGACACGATAATGAAGGGAACGTCCGTGCCGCGCTTTTTTAGGATCTTGAGCGCGGGCACGGCCCCGAACTGGGGCAGGTGGTAATCGGCAAGGATCACGTCGGGCGAGGTCTCGAGCGCGCGCTCATAGGCTTCGGCCGTGTTGACCAGCTCCGAAGTAATGTCAAAGCCGTCCCGCTTGAGCTGCGCGATGATCAGCTCGGCATCGTCCGGCCGGTCTTCGAGCAGCAGGAGGTGAAGCCGTCCTAGTGCCATGGCGGTGACCTAGGCGGCCGCTCGCTGCGAAGGACGGTTGCGGATCAGCCAGCCGCCCATGGGTCTGATCGGTCAACGAGTTCCAGGGCGGGTCCATGCGACCTAGGCACTCTTGCCTAGGCTTCAGAAAATGGACCGATATGGCCCGCAACCGAGCAGCCGGGGGCACCGGAACGTCTCCCTCGTCCGAGGTAGAGGCCAGACGATCTTCCCCCCGTTGGGGAAGGGGAAAGTTAACCTGTAAAGGTGACGAGTCGCTCGGCCGGCGTCGCCACCGGCACCTGGCTGGAACTTCCCTACGCCGCGTGGAAGGACACCATGGACACCCTCCACATGGAGCTCCAGATCGTCGGGAAGGTGCGCCTGGCCCTCTCCCCTTTCGAACCCCAGTGGGCCAACGTCCCGCTCTACCTGACCGCCCGCGGCCTCACCACCACTCCGATGGCATCGGGCGACCAGATCTTCCAGATCGACGTCGACCTGATCGATCACCAGGTCGTCGTACTGACCACAGCCGGCGACTCGCGGCGAGTGGCCCTGACCGGGCGGCCGGTGGCAGATTTCTATCGCGACTTCACCGCGGCACTGCGCTCGCTCGGCATCGAGGTCCAGATCTCGCCGCGGCCGTCCGAGGTCGCGGACCCAGTCCCGTTCGCGGAGGATATCATTCATTCGGCCTACGACCCGACCTGGGCCACCCGGTTCTTCCACGTCCTGTCGCAGGTCGACCTCGTCCTCAAGGAGCACCGGGCACGATTCCGCGGCAAGACGTCACTGGTCAGCTTCTTCTGGGGCACCTTCGACCTGGCCCTCTCCCTGTACTCGGGTCGTGCGGTGGAGCCCCCCGTGAACGCCGGGGTCATTGCGCGTCGAGGCGGGGACGCCGAGGTGATCTGCACCGGCTTCTGGCCGGGCAGCGCGCAAGTCCCGGCGCCGACCTTCTTTGGCTATGCGTATCCGGCGCCGGTGGGAATCGAGAGGGAACCCGTCCGGCCCGCCGGCGCCCACTGGGATCCGGCCGTGCGGGAGTTCCTCCTTCCGTACGATGACGTCCGCCGTGCCGCGTCCCCACGCCGGGCGATCCTCGAATTTTGTGACAGCCTGTTCGAAGCTGGCTCTCGCCTCGGCCGCTGGGACGACGGCCTGATGATCGCCGGCCCGGCAAGCTGACACTGTCCTCTACCCTCCTCCAGGGAGGTGCGATCCCTCATTAATTCACGCTCCGTACACGTGCTTGATTAAATCTGGACAATCTGGTAAATACCTAGGCATCCGCGCGCCCGGTCCCCTCGAACGGCCAGCCAGGGAGCTCATCCGGCTAGCCCTAGTCGCCCTGGCCTATTGGCTGGCGGCTCGCCTGAGCCTGAACCTGGCGCTGGTGCACGGTCAGGTGACGCCCATCTGGCCCCCGACCGGGATCGCCCTGGTGGCCATGCTGGTCATCGGCCGCCGGGTCTGGCCGGCCATTGCCGTCGCTGCATTCGCGGTCAATCTTCCGATTGGCCCATCACCCCTGGGCGCGGCTCTGATTGCCGCCGGCAACACGCTGGCTCCCCTGGTTTCGGTCGAGCTCCTGCGGCGGGTTGGCTTCTACCGCGAGCTAAACCGGCTCCGCGACGCGATCGCCCTCATCATCCTGGCGGCACTGGCCGGCATGACCATCAGCGCGACCATTGGGAGTGCCGTCCTCGTCTTCTCCGGAGCCGTCTCGCCGACCGAATTCTGGCCGACGTGGGCGGTCTGGTGGGTGGGCGATGCGATGGGCATCCTGCTGGTGGCGCCATTCCTCCTGAGCCTGCTCGCCGGCCCTTCGATGCCTTTAGCCTTTACCTGGCGACGGGGGCTGGAGCTGATGGGGCTGCTGGCCGCCACGGCGGTCGTGACCTACGTGCTTTTCCAGAATCGGCTGCGGCTCGAATACCTGGTTCTTCCGCTGATCATGACCATCGCCTGGCGGTTTCGGCTGCGAGGCGCCGCCCCGGCTGCCCTGATTGCGTCCGGGGTCGCCATCTGGTCGGCCACCCAGGGGGCCGGCCCGTTCGCTGGCGAAACGCTCTTCCAGAAGATGGTCACCCTCCAGGTCTTCAACGTGAGCGTCGCGCTGGCGTCATTCCTGCTCGCCTCTTTTGTCGACACCCAGGAACGGAAGGAAGAGATGTCGCGCCTGTACGATTCCGCCAGGCTGGCCAGCGAGGCGAAGACCGAGTTTCTGCACATGGCGGCCCACGAGTTGCGAAACCCGATTTCGGTGCTGACTGGCTACCTGGTGATGCTGTCCGATGGGTCGCTCGGCCCGGCTCCCGAACGATGGAAGGGGCCGCTCGAGGTTCTGACCACCAAGACTCGCGAGCTGAACCACATCGTGACCAGCCTCCTGGAGGCTTCGCGGGTGGAGGCCAATCCGCTGCCGCGCAGCCGCAGCCTGACGGACCTGCGCACGGTTGTCCGGGAAGCCTGTGAACGGGCTCGGCCGCAGGCCGATCTGCTGGCGGCCGAGATTGCCACGACTCTGACCGGTGATCCAATCAAAGTGGAGGCGGACGCGGAGGAACTGGGTCGCATCCTGGACAACCTGATCAACAACGCGCTGACGTACAACCTCCGGGCGCCCCGGCTGTCGATCGCCGTTTCTAGCGACCGGGACCGGGCGTTCGTCCGGGTGGCCGATAACGGGGCTGGGATTCCCGAGGACGAGCGGGAGCGGGTTTTCGAGCGCTTCCACCGAACAAACGACCCGGCTTTTCGAAATGTTCCGGGCACCGGGCTCGGACTGTACATCGGCCGGCAGCTGGCCGAAGGTCATGGAGGCAGCCTCGCGATCGAAAGCAGCTCGCCGGGTGACGGGACCGTCTTCGCGCTTGCCCTCCCGCTGTTCGTTGCGACAGCGGCCCGTGACCAACGGCACGAGCCTGCTCCGGCACTGGTGAGCGCGAAAAACACGAGCTGAACTCAGTGGGCTGCATCCGTCGCACTCCTTCCTGAGTCGTGGGGGTTCGGAAAAGGGGTACCCTCTGATCCATGATGGCCCAGCTCGCTGGTTGGCATGACTACTTCATGGTGGTGGGCGGTGGTGCCGCGGCCCTGACGGGCCTCGTGTTCGTGGCGATGACCCTGCACCTGGATGACATCGTCACCGACCCCGTCCATCGCCATCGAGCCCGAACCATCCTCACCGGCTTGACCGCCGTCTTCATTCGCTGTGCGCTCGCGCTGATGGGAGGCCAGAACGGGCAGGCGATCGCGGTGGAGCTGATCTTCGTCCTTTTCGTGGTCGAGGTCGTCCTCTACCGGAGCATTCGGCAGGCGATGAACAGTGCGGACCAGGGCGTGCTGCTTCGCACGCTGGGAAGTTTCGCCTGCCTCGTCCTGGAGCAGACCGGCGCCCTCATTCTATTCGTCGGCAGCGCATGGGGCCTCTACCTGGTCGGCATCGGAATGATGTCGTCGTTCATCTTCATGGTGACGGGGGCCTGGCTGCTGCTGGTCGGTGTCGGAAAGGCGGAGGTCGGTCGCGCAAGGGCAGCCGGATGAGATCGAGACCATGGACGCCGTGGCTTCCATGGCGACGGCGGGCCGGCACCAGCGCCGGCCCGCACCCGTGAGTCTTTCCTAGCGGGGCGCCATCTTGAGAAGCCCGAAGGCTGCGCCCTGCGGATCGCTCACGATGGCAAAGCGACCGCCCGGAAACTCCATGGGCGCGACCATCTCGCGTGCGCCGGCCTGCGTGGCGGCCTTGAACGACTTGTCGACGTCGCCAACCGCGAAATAGACCAGCCAGTAGCTGGGGACCTGGGCCGGAACCATGGCCTGCATTTCCTGCCCGCCGGCGATGCTCTCGCCGCTGAGCTGAAACTCGGTATACGGCGGTTGGTCCGGGCCCATCGATTGGGGCTTGGGGGTCCACCCAAACACCTTCTGGTAGAAGGGGATCGCCTTGTCGACGCCGCGCGCGTTGAGCTCCGCCCATCCGAAGGTGTTCGGTTCGCCGACAGGCATGGGGGTTCGCATGGCCCGCGGCTGCCAGGCAGAAATGACCGCGCCGCTCGGATCCTGGAAGGCCGCCATGCGGCCCTGATCACCGACGTCGAAGGGCGGCGCGACGACCTTGCCACCCGTAGCCTGAACCTTCTTGGCCAGGCCGTCGGCATCATCGGTGCCGATGTAGACCGACCACGCGGTGGGCGCCTCCGGTGACATCTTGGGTCCAACCCCCGCCACCTGTTTGCCGCCTACGGTGGCCATCCCGTACCCGCCGTATTGCGGATCCGGATTGACCTCGATCTTCCAGCCAAACACCTTCGCGTAGAACTCGCGGGCTGCCGCCGCGTCGGTGGTCGAGAGATCGACCCATATCGGCTTATTCGCGACTGCAGTCTTGGCTTCCGCCATAGCTTGCCTCCTCATGCCCTGGTAACGAAGCGGACGAACGTCACCACGGCGGAGCCGGGTGCAGCCCTATTCTGCACCCCTCAAGCAGAAAATGTCGGCCGTGGGTTCAGGACGGCCTGGCGAACGGCCGGGCGTCGAAGTAGGTCCGGATGCGCACGATCTTGCCGCCCGCGAGGGTGTACCACTCCGCCACCGGCGCCTTGGCCACCGGCGTATCGAGCACATAGAAGACGGCCACGTCATCGCCCTCCGCGATCGTCGCCTGGTGCTCGACCCCCTTGACCATCCCATACAGAGCCGAGATGGCCTTGATGTAGTCGTCGGCGCGGTCGAACCGGTCGATGGGGCCCTCGAAGCGCAGGTTGTCCGCCAGGAATGAGCGCGCCGCGGCGAAATCGCGAGATGCGAGGGCTTTCGAGTATCGATCGACGACGTCAGTCGCACTCGTCTTAACCATACGACGACCCTAGGCGAACGCCGGAGTGGGGGAAATGTCCAGGACGCTGCCACCGTTAGCCAAGACGCCGCTTCGGCGCCTGGATGAATTCTGGAAGCGAGTTGGCAAAGTGCAGGCCAGCTGGCGCCGACCTAAGATCCAGTTGGGATGGAGCACCACAAGCAGCCACCCCCGCCGAAGGGTCTATCCGGCTACCTGGACGCACTGGCGCGGGTGATGTTCCAGACCGGCATCAGCTGGCGGGTCGTTGAGGCGAAATGGCCAGGCATCCGTGAGGCCTTTCACGGGTTTGATGTCGCCCGCGTCGCGAAGTTGCGCGACAGCGATATCGACCGGCTGATGGGCGACACACGCGTGATTCGAAATCGGAGGAAACTCGAAGCCATCCGCGAGAACGCCCGCCAGATGTTGGCGCTCGATATTGAATGCAAGGGTTTCAGGCGCTACCTCGATTCTCTGGGTGACTTCGAGGCCACGAAGAAAGCGCTGCACAAGCGCTTCGCCTTCGTTGGCGATTCCGGCAGCTGGTACTTCCTGTGGATGGTCGGGCGGAAGGTTCCGGCGCACGAGGAGATGTGATGCGGAGCCTTGGTGCCTTTTCAGATTCGGACGGGTTGAGCCAGCTTCTCCTGCGGCTGACGGTCAACAGCACCGTCTATTGCCTGTCGGAGATGACGGCCCCGTGGGGCTTCCAGGTGGCGGCGCGTTCCGGTCCGGCATATCACCTTCTGACGGCGGGCTCGGCGTGGCTGGAAGTGGATGGGCAGCCAGATCCAGTCCGGCTGACAGCCGGCGACCTCGTGATCCTGCCCCGGGGCGAAGGTCACGTGGTCAGGGACTCGCCGCAAAGTGCGGTGACGTGGTTGGACAGCATCCTGGCCCAAACACCGCCGGTCAACGGACACCTGAGCCACGGCGGCGGCGGTGACCGCACCGAGCTGCTGTGCGGCGGGTTTGCCGTCGAGAGGCTCACCGCGCGGCCGTTGCTGGAAGCCCTGCCCACCGTGGTGCACCTTCGCGGAAGTGGCGGTCGCGCGCCGGAGTGGCTCTCGAGCCTGATCCGGATGATTGCCGTCGAGATGGCATCGACCGGCCCCGGCTCGGAGGCGGTGGTCACCCGGCTGACCGATGCGCTTCTTGCTCAGGCGCTCCGTCAGTGCCTGGCGGAGGCCGATCGAGCCGTCGGCGGGTCCACGGCGGTGAGCGATCCGCAGATTGCTCGGGCGCTCCGCCTGATCCGCGAGCATCCAGACCGCCGCTGGACGGTGCCCAAGATGGCTTCGGCCGTTTCGCTTTCTCGATCGGCGTTTGCCGAACGTTTCCGGGCCGCCACCGGGGAAACCCCCATGCAGAACCTGACGCGTTACCGCATGGCGCGAGCCGCCGAATATCTGCGCGCTACCAGGGCGGGCGTCCGCGAGATCGCGCGCCTGACGGGATACGACTCCGAGGTTTCCGTGACCAAGGCTTTCCGGCGGCACTATGGAACCTCACCCGGCGCCTATCGAAAGAGTGCGATGGCGCCGAGCGCCGCCAGTGGAGAAAGGACCGCGACGGTCGTCACCTAACTGCGGTTAGGTCGCAGTTCCCTTATCGATTCCTTGGCCACGGGGTAAGGGCGGCTGGATCGCCCATAATGTGGCTTCCAGAGTGACAGCCTCCGGCCAGCCGGCAGCGGCGGGTTTGGCCCTTCACGTCGACGACCTCCACGTCAGCTATGGTCCGAAGCGGGCCGTTGACGGCGTGTCCCTCGCCATCAATGAGGGAGAGATCTTTGGCCTGTTGGGCCCGAACGGAGCCGGGAAGACGAGCACGCTCAGCGCGATTGAGGGGTTGCTGCGGCCCGACTCGGGCTCCATCCGAATCGGCGATATCGACGCTCAAGCAAATCCTATCGCCGCGAAAGCACGGATGGGCGTCCAGCTCCAGTCGACGAGCTTCCAATCCGATCTCACGATCCGCGAGATCGTCAGGCTCTACGCGGGCCTCTACGGCGTGCGGCTCTCCCGAACCGAAATCGACGAGCTCCTCGACGACATCCACCTGGGGGAGGAAGCCGCAAAGCGGTTCATCCAGCTGTCCGGTGGACAGCAGAAACGCGTCTCGTTGATGATTGCAACCATCCATGACCCACCACTTGTGCTCCTCGATGAACCAACCGCCGGCCTGGATCCGCAAGCTCGCCGGCAGTTGTGGGATCGGATCGAGCGGCTACGCGACACCGGCCGGAGCATCTTGCTTACCACCCACTCCATGGAAGAGGCCCAGGCTGTCTGTCACCGGGTGGCGATTATCGATCATGGCAAGCTGCTCACGGTCGATA
>VBID01000213.1 GCA_005880615.1 Chloroflexota bacterium | reverse complement strand
CGCCGTAACGAAGACGTAAAGGCGGCATGGACCGTCAAACACCGCCGTTGCATCGGTGGTGGTACGGCTCGTACGGGGACGGACTGCGTCCGCCGTCTTGGGAGTGGGGATCTGGCTACTGAGCTTCCCGCTCTTGACCGAGCACGCCGTCAGCGCTGCGCCGGCAGCAACCCCGGCCCCCGCCGTTTTGAGCGCGGACTACGCGGACCCAGGTGCCCGCCAATTCCGGAACGTCCGGCCGCCCTTGACCATCGGTGAGCTGGGGATCCCGGCCGTCGCCGAGCTGGTGCGGCCGGTGGTCATTGCCCCTCCGCCGGCGCCCCGGCCGGTACCCGCCCCCAGGCCAGTTCCGCCACCCGCGCCGCCCGCGCCGACCACGGTCACGGTCGCCGCCAACACCCTCTACATCCCATCGCTGAACCTGCGCCAGCACATCTCGGACTACACCGACTGCACCGGCAGCACCGGGATCCCGCACTGGGACGTCTGGCGGTGGACGTGCGCCGGCACGAATAACACGTACCTCATGGCCCATAATCCGGGGGTTTTCACGCCCATCCTGGGGCTTCATGTCGGCGACCTCATCCAGTACGGCGACAGCGCCGGCGTGGTGCATACCTATCGCGTCATATTCACGGAGATCGTGAGCTACACTGACACGTCGCCGACCGACGCCCTGGCCGTGCCGTCCATCACGCTGCAGACCTGCTGGAACTACGACGGCACCCAGGATTTCATCGTCCGCGCGGTTCAGATCTAACGGGAGAAAACATGGATTTCCAGAAAGAGTTGCAGCGCAGACTTCAAACCCTGAAGGATCCCGCCTGGCGAGCGGGCCTGATGGCGGAGATGGAACAGGCCACTCAGAAGTTCACCGACCCAAAACTTAGAAAGCGCCTGGTCGCCGACGCCAAACTGGGTTGGCCGATCGTAGGTGGAGCCGCCATCGTGCTCCTCGGGCTGGGCGTCCTCCTCGGACTTGGCCTGGGTCATTCGGGCAGCAAGGTGAGCGGGGCCCCAGTTTCCGCAACCGCGACCGCCACGGCAAACGCGAAGCCCGTGCCAGTGATTCTCTCGGGGCCCGGGCTGCTCAAGACCAACTCCTTCCACCTATCCGGGAACTATCGGGTCGAATACAACGTGGTCAATGCCTGCTCCTACTTCGGCAGTGTCAAGCGGGTGGACGGGAAGGCCTACCTGAGCGGGCTCAACCTGGTAGCCGCTGCCCAGCCTGGGCAGGGAGCCAAGCAGCTGACCAACGTCCCATCCGCCGACTACTACTTCGACATGATCGCCGGGGCCTCGACCGGCTGTGTCTGGTACGTGACGTTCAAGCCAGCCGCTTAGTCTCGGCTTCCGATTCTCCGTCCCTTGCCTTCCGGAAAGGGCAGGGTCGTGGTTTCTTCCGATTCTCCCTTCCGCCTGCGGGGCCGGCAGGTTCGCAGTCTTTCCGATTCTCCTCCCCCCTGCTGGCGGGGAGGGCATGGAGGGGGTCTCGATTCCTCTGCAGCACGCAGAGAAGAGAAAGAGCCGGGGCCCCGAGCCCCGTCTCTCTAACTACGCGTTAGAGGCGCCGCTCGACGTAGCCAAGCAGGCCGCCCGGGTCTCTCCCCGGACGGCCTGTCTTGCGGCAATTTCAGCTAAGGCGCGGTAGGCCACCTATGATCGACCCGGCGTAGGTGGTCACGGGACCGGTCACCGGCAGGGGCGGCGCGGCCACTACCATGACAAACGCCAGGTGCTGGACGATGTCGTTGGCCGCCAGGAAGCCCAGCTGGTAGTTGCCGGGGGCGAGGCCCGTGGTATTGAAGGTGAACGCGTACCCTCCACCTGACCCCAGCTTGGAATCGAACTTGAAGTTGGCATTGTTATTAGCGCTTCCCAGGGCTAGCGTCTCCCTACTCGAGAGGTTCACCACACTATTGGCCGTCACAGCCGTGCCGGCAGCCGACACGTTGTTGCCGTTGGCGTCGCAAAGCGCGAGCTTGACCGTAACTGTCTTACCGGTCACCACCGCCTTGCTGGCATCGTCCAGGCGGCAGACCCCGTAGGTAACGACGAACGGGATGGTCTCACTAATTACGCCGTCGCCGAGGGATCCCGTGAGGGTGAACGTGTAGGTGCCGGGAAGACTGAACGAGAGGGCGTCTCCGCTCGGTGAGCTGCTGCACTCAATGAAAATCTCGGGATTGCATGCCCAATCTACCGAGATCGACTCTCCCACCAAGTAGGTAGCGCCTAGCGCCGGCGAGGCGAAGAGAAAGAAGTTATCCTGCGCGTGGCCCTGGACAATCCCGGACGCCCCGGGCGAGGCCAGCAGCGCAAGCGCGGCGCTCAAGCTCGCGACCAGGCCCTTGATAATGGCCCGACCGCCCGCCACGCCCGCGCGCTGAATCGTGTGATGCCTTGAATCCCGGCTTACGAGGCTGCCTTTCATCTCAATCCCCTCCTGTACCAGCACCCTGTCTGGTCTTCGGCCCGGAAAAAGGGCAGACCCATGCCGATGGGCGACCCCCCGGCACAGGTGCCATGCCGCCAATGCTGCGGCCACCGCCATGGACCCCTTCCCCTCGTCGCCGCGCTCCGCCCACTCCTCTAGACACCGCGTTACGGAGCGTTGCTACGTTTTACACCTTGAGTTACAGGCCTGTCAAGTCGAACGGGGTCGCCCCCGGACAGGGCGCTCCAACGCCTCAGCGGCTGGACCAAGCCCTCCCCCTGAGTTGAGGGGGAGGGCTTGCTGCCAGCTCACATATATGAGGTTGGAGGGGAGTCGACTACCCGTACCAGCCCACGACGTCAATCACCACGTCGACCGAACCGGCGGGGTTGAACAGGCGGACCTTCCCGTCGGCCCCCACCTGCACGACCACCAGGTTGGCCACGGTCTGCCCCCTCCGGTAGTTCAGGTCAGAGGCAACCGGAGGCAGGTTCCCGTCCGGCCAGAGGGTCAGGTAGCTGCTGGCCGTCGGGTTGGTCACCGTCACGTTCAGGACCACGGCCTTCGGCGGCGTGCCGGCCTGCATGGGCGGCACCCCCTTCAGCCCGGCGACCTGCACCGCCAGAACCACGCCCGACGCGAGTGGCGACGACACTCC
>VBID01000212.1 GCA_005880615.1 Chloroflexota bacterium | reverse complement strand
GTATCCCGGAAAAGCTGGCGGGCGGTCAAAGGCCGCCGCAACTGAGTCGGTTTGGACACCAATCAGAGGACCGGCTCGATGGGACCAAATCAGGATAACGCCAGCCTCGATTGCCAGTAAGCTCACAAGGGCGACCAGCGACCCGAGAACGAACCTGCGCCGCGATACGTTCAGCCAGGCTGGACGCATCGCTGCACCAGGAGCAATCCAATCGCCAGCCCGATCACGAGAGCCACCCAAGCGATGCGGGCCGCAGTGAGCCACCGTGCTGGCAGCAAGAGCATGCCAAACAGCGCCACCAGAAGGATGACCAGGAGCCAGGCCCCACTAGTCGCGTGAGGGTCGCCGCACGGGCGCTGGCCGGAGAGGGTCCAAAGGGAGAGCGCATAACCGCCAATCAGGCCGGCGAGCCCAAGGGTTGCGGCCCAATAGGGATGGCGCGGACTACGGTTACCGGGCTCACAACCCACAGGCGTGTCCACTCCACTCATACAACGGCCCTCCCAAAGCTAGGTTCCCACTGGATGATGCTCGATAATCGATTCGCCCTAACAGGCCATGGACCCGTTGCACCTGCTCGTCCGCTGGGCGCACGTCGCCGGGATGGCGGCCATCCTGGGCGGCGCGCTGCTCCTCTGGTGGCTCGCCGCCCGCCGGCCTCCACTCGACGACCGGTTGACCACCCGCGTCGCGGAACGATATGAGTGGATCTTCTGGGCAGCTATCGGACTCCAGGTCATGACCGGCGTGGGCAATCTGGGGGCGTTCGGAAACGCCTTGCCTCCACCGGAATCCGCGTGGGGCACCAAGCTCACCATCAAACTGGTCGCCGTGCTGGCGCTGGCGCTCTTCTCGGTACCCCGGACGCTGATCGTCGCCGCGGGGTCAGAGGCAGACACAACGCCGCACCTGTCGTTACCACTCCTCTACGGCAGCACGACGGTAATCGTCATCGGCATTCTCGGGCTGGCGGTGTGGCTGGCCCATGGCTGAGCTCACAAAGCCAGGCACCATCGAACGGGATCGGCTTATCGCCTGGGCCCTGGGCACCTTCCATGCCGGAGTGCTATTGGTCACGCTCGTACTCCTTCTTCACGTAACTGGCGGCCTCCCCTCCCTGCTGGGCGGCCTCAATACGGCATCCGGGCTGGCTCTGTTCGCGGTCCTGTGGGTGACCACCGTTTGGTCCACGCGCCGCACTCTCCTGGGAGCGCTGGGACCGGCACTCCGGAATGAGATGCCGATCTATCAGCTCGTGGGGCGGGCTGTGTGGAGAGGCGGCATCAACGGCGCCGCCTTTCTTGTCGGGGCCGGCCTCGTGCTGGCTATTCCCATCGTCCTGAGCGGCTCCTCATCTGCGATCTATTCCCTCTTGGCGGGCGCCCTGTTCTTTGCAACGTTCGGCCTGGTCGGGGCCTTTGTCGTGGGGTGCACGGTGGGCCTGCTGTTCGGGGGCATCGATGCATTGCTCCTCATGGCAGCTCGCGCCCTTCTCAACTCACACTGACCAATCCCAACGGGGCAGTCAGTGGAGGGGGTTCAAGGCCATTCCGAATACCAGCCGCTGGTGCCCGTCGAGCATATCTTCATGTTCGACTTCCATCCCCAGCTTGCGGGCGACGGCTTGCGAGGCCAGGTTGTGCGGCTCGATGATCGAGATCAGGTGAGGCTGCCGGATCACGTCCCGGGCGTAGTCGCGGCAGGCGAGGCCGGCTTCCGTCGCCAGCCCGCGGTTCCACAGGTCGCGGCGAATGTGCCAGCCGACCTCGAGCTGGCGCTCTTCTGAGTACCCCACCCGCTGCCAGGTGAGGCCACAGTCGCCAATGCACTCCTGGGATCCCTTGAGGACCACGGCCCAGAGGCCGTACCCGAAGTCCGCGTAGTTCTTGAGACTCCACTGGATCCACCCTTCGACCTTGTCGTGGGTGAACGGGGCTGGGTAATAGCGCATGGCCACGGGGTCCCCGAGCACGGCCGCCAGTGCATCGACGTCGCCCGGGGTCATCGGACGCAGCGTCAGCCGCTCGGTCTCCAGCGCCGTGTTCATGTGATCGTCTTCAACGAGGGGGGTGATGGCGAGGGCTCGAATGGGTCAGGCGAGAGCCTGCCGTGTACGCGCAGGACCGCTAACCGCTGGTAACCATTCCTGGCACGCCTGTGGTCGCGTCCACCAGCGTGAACCACACACAGGCGCCCGATATTTCAGGATATTGTCCCGGGCCCAGCAGTGGAGGACAAGGCGCCTTCCATACGAAAAACCAGACCAGCGTGCCCTCATACCATGGGCTTGCCTGGGCAGTTGTGCAACGCGTGGGTATCTGAATGTTTGGCTTAGGCACGCAGTCAGCGGGGACCGACGCTGGCGTGAGCGCAGAGTAATAGGCCAGCTCTTCGGTCATCGGCTGGCCAACGCCTTGACCGCTTTGACAGAACTGGCATCGCTTGTATGCATCGGACCCTGACACGGCAGGCTTTAGTCCCGCACTTACGGGTTGCAAGCGGCCTTGGCCGCACGATCGGTCGGCCACGAGCAGTACCGGCACGGGCGGACCCTGGCTCGGCAATTCGTAATTGTGCCCAGGGACGAGGCAGTCCAGAAACTGGGTCACGGGGACCCGGGGTGAAACGGAAGAAGCCGGCGAATGGGTGTCTGCGCCAGCGATGTTCTGGGCGATCGGGACCCGACCACAGGCAGCCACGGCGGCGAAGAGGCACGTAACAGACATGAGCCGGCCAAACCGTCTCATCCCGCGTCATCGTACCCCGTCGAGGTTCCCCTTGCCGCATGGCAGAGGCCGACTCCAGCCGGCTGCCAGCGTCCACGTCCAGGTATCGTCGCTTGTCAGCTGCGTTGACCGTGACGTCGACTGCCATATATCACTGAAGGTGACGATCTCGTGTCGAGGCGTGTCGTACACGGCCGACAAGACTGTTCCCGGTCCGGTGGTCGGCGGCCCAGCGAGTACCCAGTGACCGCCCTGCAGCCGGAACACCCGCCGCGGCTCGCCGGCGTTCGCCAGAGGGTCGCCGGATTCCAGTGCGAGGACGCCAGGGTCACCGCCGTCGACCAGCACCCGACTGGCCGCCGGTACCTGCTCTGCGGCAAGGCTCCAGTCCCGCCCGTCCCAGCTCCAGATCTCCGTCCCGCCGACTGTTGTTAGGCGCGTAGCGAGAATGCGGTTGCCGGTCCGATCGAAGACCATACTCTCGGGGGCGAACGGCAATTTATGGGCTGGGCTGGAGAGGTGCCATCCGCTATCGTCGTTCAGCCACGTCTCCAGCGAAATGCCTCTGGCGTCATCGACACCCCAGCGGAACGTCGGGGGCATGTTCACGACCACCAGCTGGTGCCGACTGCTGTCATAAGCCATCGCCCCGCCGTCGATACTCGCCGAGGTCGGCGCATCGGGGAGACGGGTCCACCGTCCGCCCGCCCAGCTCCAGACCTCACGGAGGAAATCGAAGGCCTTGCGTCCGGCGATACCCCCGAGTAGCAGGACGCGCTTGTGATCGGGGTCATAGGTAGAGAGCCCTCGTGCCCGTTCAGTCGGCATTTCGGCGCCGGCGGGCAGCGGGACGGTGGTCCAGCTCTTGCCGTCCCAGGACCACATGTCGGACAGCTGCCTGGTTGGAAGGGACAGGCTCTGGCCTCCATAGATGACCACCTTCTGCGCTCCGGGATCGTAGAAGGAGATGCCCAGCCAGCGAGCCTCGGGCACGGCGGCCGGCACCTGCACTTGCGACCCCGTGCCACACGCAGTAGCCAAGGTCGAGATAGCAGCTACCAGGATGGCTAAGCGGGAACCCGTGTGCACCAACTCTCCAGCCCATATAACGTGGATTGGCTGCCTAGCGTTTCGGCCAAGAGTGCGCAAGAGCGCGCACAGCTAGCGACCGCCGAAGAGCGCGATCGCCCATGCTGCCGAGCCGGGCATCGGCTGGCTAGGTTTGGGTTCGCCTCATTTGGCAACTCAAGTCGCTAATCGGAATGGGTCGGGCAACCGCGGTGACTTCGTACTGGTGATCGATCCACCACAGTCCGTCGCCGACGATGTAGGGGTTCCCCGATTGCCCATAAAAGTCACCGATGGGTGGCAATTCCGGTATTCGCACGGCGCACCAGCTCTTGCCGCCTGGCTCGAGGAGCTGCGGATGGTCGGTGAACGCTAGCAGGCTTCCGTTCGGCAGCATCAT
>VBID01000211.1 GCA_005880615.1 Chloroflexota bacterium | reverse complement strand
CGGCTCGAAAGACCTTGGCGTGCTCCGGCGAGTAGAGGATTGGCATCCATCCGTCGGCCAGCTCGGCGGCCAGCCTGACGCCGGCGGGGGTGATGGTCGCCAGGTAAACAGGTACCCGCGGTCGGACCGGGTGCGCCAGCAGTTTGAGCCCCTGGGTCAGCCGGAAGACCTCCCCCTCGAACCGGACCGGCTGGCGAGCCAGGACTTGGTTAACGATGGCCATGGTCTCCCGGATGCGTTGCAGCGGCCGGTCGAAGGGGACGCCGTGCCAGCCGGTCACCACCTGGTGTCCGCTGGTTCCCAGCCCGAGGATGAACCGGCCGCCCGAGAGGGCGTCCAGGGTGGCCGCGGTCTGCCCGATCAGCGCGGGCGTGCGGCTGAAGACGTTGATGATCCCCGTCCCCAGCCGGATCCGCTCCGTGCGGACGGCCAGGGCTCCCAGCATCGACACCGCGTCAAAGCCCCAAGCCTCCGGGACCCATACGGAGTCGAATCCAAGAGCCTCTGCCCGCCGGGTAAGCTCCAGCGATTCGGGGAACGAGAGCTGTCCGCCGTAGGGGAGGGCGAGGCCGAGTTTCAGAATGCCATCCTACCCGCAGACAGGAGGGCCGGCGTGAAGCGCCGGCCCCCCGCGCGGATCCGGATTAGTAGCTGACCGTCGCCTCGAAGGTATCGGTGTTGCCGAAATTCGTGCTGCAGGCCTGGTCGGGGTTGGGAGCCACGGCCGTCTTAGATCCCGCGTAGACGGCCAGCCGGTAGTCGTTCACCAAAGCACACTGGTCGGCGTTGCGTGAGTCTGTCCAGACCAGGAAGGCGCTCGTCGGGCCTGACACGATGCCGATGTAGTCGCCCAGGAACTGTTCCTTCAGGTTGTTGTAGCTGGATCCGTCGGGATTCGACGACGCCGAGCTGACGCGAATCGACGGACCGAACGATCCGCCGCCCGGAGCGGTCTCGGCGTAGTAGGCGTCGTAGACCTGCTGGCCGGTCTGCCAGATGAACGTGCCCGCCGGCGGTTGCGTGAGGGCATCGAAGGTCAGGCTCACCCGGCCGTCCGGCGCCACGCTGGCCTCGGGAAAGAAGGCGTTTCGGCCCGCGACGTCCGCGATCGTGCCGAGGAGCGTCCAATTGAGACCGTCGGCCGATACCGCGGCCTTCACCACGCCATGGTTATTGCTGAAGTCGCACCAGACGACATAGACATTGGCGCTGCTCGGATCCGACGCTGGGTGCGGGAAGCAGTCCACCCGCGCGCTCATTCCCGGCACCCGGTTGAACAGATCCACCACATCGAACGGCGTCCCGGTTAAGGGGTAGTCGGCGACCTGGGAGATCGTTATTGGCGCGGTGAACGTATCTCCACCGTCTTTTGATGTGGCAACGACCTGCAGGCTCGGAATCCCGAGCTTGGAGTCCTCGTCCTCGGTCCAGAACGCTTCGACCGTGCCATCAGATGCCACGGCCATCTGGCCGGTCTCGCGGAATCCCTGGGCAAGGTTCTGGTCGGCCGAGCTGATTTGCACCGCCGGCGTGAAGGTTCGGCCCTCATCGTCGGAGTGGGAAATGTAGAGCTTCACATTGCCGTTGCCGGCGCAGAAGTTGCAGAAAACCGCCCAGTTCATATAGACGCGGCCAAAATGCCGGCTGAGGGAATCCTTGTTGTCGACCGCGACCCACTCATGGTCCACGAATTTCCCAGGCTGGCTGGTACTCGTCGCGATCACCGGGTCCGCCCAGCTAGCACCGTCGTCGATGGAGCGCGACACGCTTCCCAGCTCGGCGCCCCGTTCCGGGAAGGGATCCACCAGGCTGCCGTAATAGATCGCGACACCGCATTTGAAGCTGAACTGGCCAGTCGGGCACAGCCGCGGGCCATAGTCCAGTGTCGGATCGCCTCCGGACGTGTGCCCGATATTGGCAAAGCCCGGGAGGTACCCGCCGGACCACGTCTGGCCGTTGTCCGTCGAGCGGTAGAAGCCCGAGGTCGGGGCCCCAGGCTTGAACGGGCATGGGCTGGCCAGCGCCACGCTTGTGCCCCGGCAGAGCGGCTGACCGATCTCATCGTTGGCGCCGGCTACCAGCACGCCGGTCAGGGGATCCCGCGTGATGGCGGGCTCATTCTGCTTGTTCTGCGGGAACGCCAGGCTGTGGTCGAGGTCGACGAGGACGTTTGCCCCAACGGTGGGGTCGGTCGCACGGCCGGCACTGCCGGCCAGCGGTTGACCGACGGCGAGGGCGACGGCCGCCGGCAAAACGGCAAGCGTAAAGACCCGATTTCTGAACACGAGTGTCCCTCCATTGCGTGCTCGCCTCTTCGGACTGGCGCCATTGTAAAGGCTCGGTAAGGCCAGGACAAGGGCCGGTTTTCCGAGACTGAGCTTGCATTCGGGCTAAGCTACCCCGATGGCGGGGTACGACGAGTCCACCTACGGCGAGCGGATCGCGGAAACCTACGACACCCGGCCCGAGATCCCGACCGACACGGACGAGACCGTGGCCTACCTCGCCGAGGTCGCTGGAAAAGGACCCGTCCTCGAGCTCGGCATCGGCACCGGACGCATTGCCCTTCCACTTGCCGGCCGCGGCCTCCAGGTAAGCGGGATCGACGCGTCCCCAGCCATGGTCGCCAGGCTGCGCGAGAAACCGGGCGGCAGCCGCATCCCGGTGACGCCGGGGAACTTCGCGGACGTCGCGGTGGATGGCCGGTTCAACCTGGTGTACGTCGTCTTCAACACCTTCTTTGGGCTGCTCTCGCAGGAAGACCAGGTCAGATGCTTTGCCAACGTAGCGGCTCGGCTTGAGCCGGCCGGCGTCTTCGTGATCGAGGCCTTTGTTCCGGACCTGACACTCTTCGACCGCGGACAGCGAGTCAATGCCATCCGGATCGATGATGAGGAGGTCATCATCGACGCCTCACGGCTCGAGCTGGGGAACCAGACCGTCCGGGCCCAGCACATTCACGTCACGGACGGCGGCGTCAAGCTCTACCCGGTGCAGCTCCGCTATGCCTGGCCGTCCGAGCTCGACCTGATGGCCCGACTCGCCGGGATGCGCTT
>VBID01000210.1 GCA_005880615.1 Chloroflexota bacterium | reverse complement strand
GACGATGCTCCGGCATCGCTGTCCTCCTCGCTCCTTGCCTCCGCCTCGCAAGCCCCAGGTGCGCGGGCCATCCCAATACCTGGACAGGCTCCTAGATGCCGGCTCTCCGATGGGTATCAAGGGGAATAAGTCTCCGGGCTGCATATCATTGCAGAAAGCAGGCGCGGAGCCCTCCTGGCCCGGCCGCCGCGGTCCGCCTGGTGAGATACCTACCGATCGGTAGGCAGCTTTCCGGCCCCGGTCCGGCCGTCGGCCAGCACGCCTCTCATCACTGGTTGACAGGGGGAACCTTTCGCCGTACATGGCACACAACAGGAGAGAGAATTGGTGTCTCGTAGTCCCGCTGGACAGCCTGACACAGAGGTCGCCCGGGGGTTGTCTGCCGGCCCCGGGGGAAAGAGACCGGGCAGGTTCTCATCGGCACACTCATCCTGATCGCAGGGAGGGTTTCATGGCTTCGAGACTGACGCGCCGGTCGTTGGCCAGCGTGATCTGCGCGCTCGTGATGGTCCTGGGCGCGCTCGTGGTCCTCGGTATCGGCAGCTGGGCCGGACGTGGGGAGCGGGCGACTGGCCCGCGGAACTCGGTGGGCGCGGCCGAGGCCTGGGCGGCGCGGCGTGTCCAGAGCCAGAAGCCGGAAGGCTTCGCGCGGCTGGCGGGACGCTCGCCCCTGGGGGCGATCCGGCCCGTGTGGAGCGTCGCCGCCGAGAAGCGGGATCGGGTGGTTGAGACGCCTCTCGGGCTCATCGACCCGGCAGACGTCCCCGGGCTGAGGAAGGGGCTCCCGGGGCTGGCGGGGGCGGCGGGGAAGGCCCTGTCGCGAGGCCGTCGGGGCGAGCTGGGAGCGGGGTTCAACGCCATCCAGGTGGATGCGGACCTCCTGGAGAAGCGCGGGATTGAAGAGATCGAGTCTGATCTGGCGGCGCTGGGGGTGAAGGTGCACCGGGTGATGCCGAGCCGCGCTTTCCTCGTCGAGGTGCCCCAGACGGCAGTGAACGCGCTGGGCGAGGCCGGTCTGGTGGAATCGGCGATGAAGTGGGATGCGATGCTCAAGGTCGACCCGGACCTCGGCAGGACGCCCTTCATCCAGCGGTCGCGCGCGCAGAGCGACGACCTGCGGGTGATCGTGAAGTACTTCGGGGGGACGAGCCCCGAGGCAGCCCGGCGCGATCTGGAAGGGGTGGCCGGGGCCAGCAAGGTGGAGGCCTACACTCCGGACGGGCTCTCCTTCAAGACGACCGTCCACTTCAGCAAGATCGCCGCCATCGCCAGGCTCGAGCGCGTCCAGTTCATCTTCGAGGAGCCCGAATACCTCCTGCTGAACACCGAGATCCCGACCACCGCGATGGTCGGCAACGTCAAGGAGAATCTGCCGTTCCAGAAGCCGTACCATGACGCGGGCGTCGACGGCGGGGGGATCGATGCCGACGCCAACGGCGTCGCTGATGGCCAGCGGATCAACGACGGCAGCGACGTCGTGCCGCCCCAGATCGTGGCCGTGACCGACAACGGCATCTCCTACGACTCGGTGCAGTTCGCCCAGACCGGGACCCAGCCGACCACGGTCCTCCATCCGATCGGCCCGACGCACAGGAAGGTGCACGCCGTTCAGGACGCGGGGGATCCCTCCGGCTCCACCTGCGACTCCCCGCTGTCCGGCTCCGGGACGCACGGGAACGTGGTCGCCGGCGTCATCGCGGGCGACGGAAGCTCTCTCGGGGCCTTCGTCAGCAAGGCGACGGAGAACGTGCGGCCGATCCAGACCGGGCTGCAGATGGACGGCCTGGCGCGCGGGGCGCGGATCATCATGCAGGACGCCGCGGACGTGTCCCTGTGCACGATGAACGACCTGATCGAGCGGGGTGGCAACGTGAATCCGGGTCCGCTCCTGACGCGTCTTCAGCTGGCGATCTGCCCGATCAGCGGCGGCACCGGCGCGTGCACGGGTGTCGTGGGGGGCGGCAACCAGGTCCACCTGCAGGTGTTCCCGTTCGGGAAGCCCAACTTCGACACCTTTCTGGGTAACACCTCGGGCGGCACCTACACGCAGGATTCGAGCGACATCGACACCTTCCTCGTCAACAACCGGGACTACATGGTGTTCGCGCCGGTCGGCAACGACGGAACGCGCGCGATCGAGACCTTCGTCCCCGGCGGCACGGAGATCCAGAGCCGGTATCCCGACCTGTTCGACGGCACGGCTTCCGACAACGACCCGAACAAGGTGAGCCCGCTGCAGGTCTCCCCGCCTTCGACTGCGAAGGACCTGGTTTCGGTCGGCGCGCACTTCCAGGACATGCAGACGACGGAGGTCGGCAACCAGGAAGAGAACCCGGCGAACTTCACCTCGAAGGGCCCCGCGACGGCGCTCTCCATGCGGACCGCTCCGATCATCATGGGAGTGGGTGCCGATATCACCGGCTACTTCGGTGCCCCGAATACCACGTCGGTCGCGGTCTGGCGAAGCAACGACAACGACAACACGGCTCCGGTCGATGCCGTGCTGGACGACATCAACTTCGGGACGTCCTACGCCGCCGGCGAAATCGCCGGCGTGGCGGCGCTCATCCGCGATTACTTCCAGCAGGGTTTCTACCCGACCGGCGTGCGCACCTCGACGGACCGGCAGCCCACGGTCTCGGGCCCCCTGGTCAAGGCGATGATCGTCGCTTCGGCGAACTTCCTCGAGGAGGCGGGCTCCGACTACCCGTCGAACGCCGACGCCGCGGTCGGCAAGGCGCGGGGGCTGTTCCTGCCGAACGTCAATGGATCACCGGGGATTCTGGGGAACAACGAGCAGGGTTACGGCCGGCCGGTGTTGACGTCGGTCCTGCCCTTGGCGAACTGGCCGACGAGCAAGGGCATCGGATCTCCCGACACGGTCGAATACCCCTCGGCCGGCCTCCTGATCTTCGACGATCTGGGGACGGGCGAGCCGCCGATCAACAACACGACGCCCGTGAACTGCTCCACCGGGGCCGGCTGCATGGAGCACACGTTCACCGTGGACAGCGAGAGCACTCAGACGATTGCGGGCGCGACCGCCCGGGTCGTTAACCGCGGCCAGCTGCGCATCGCGCTGGCTACGATCCGAGCGGAGGCAAGTTCGGCCAGTGGAGCATCGCCCGGGGCGGCGTCGCCGTTTCGGACACGCACAATCCGATCGAGGCGGTGCACCTCTCGGCCGACCCGGGCGGCACGGGCGATCCGACCACCTCGCCGCTCTTCGTCGGCATCTGGAAGGTGCGCGTGAGGCGCGGCGCGGGCGGGGCGGTAGCCGGCCAGATCAGCCAGATTAATGGGCCCAACGAGGACGCGAACCACAACGGCCGTCTCGACCCCGGCGAGGACACGAATGTCAACGGCCTGCTCGACGCGGGGGGGCAGCCGTACGGCCTGGTCGTCGCAGGCCCGGTCTTCGGTAGCGGCACTCAAACCTGGGGCGGCACGACGCACACCCTCCCCGCGAGCGAAGCCCGCCTCGACAGGAGCCTGTACGGCTGCGCCGACAACGTGAAGGCGACGATCTTCAAGTCCGGGACGACGGCGCTGGCCGTGAGCCAGGCCGTGACCTGGGAGGTGATCAAGAACAACGGCCAGGTTGTCGACACCGAGAAGGGGTTCGCGTTCAGCGCGGGCCCGGCCAACACCTACGTCTCCGTGCCCGTCCCGCTGCGCTCGGGTCAGCCGTCAGCGGTCAGCTTCAACGGGATCCTGGAGACCAGCGGACTCACGGCCGACGAGCCGTACACGGTGCGGGCGCGCTTCGCCGACACGCCGCGCGAGGCCGCCGCCGCGGCGCGCGTCTCCTGCTCGCCGCAGCTCCTTCCGTGGCGCTTCAGCCTGGCGAATCAGGACGGAACGCAGCAGGCGGCCATCTTCGGCGGGTGCGACAACGACCAGTTCATGGACTCGGGCGAGAACGTCACCTACTCGGTGGCTTTCGTGAACGGCAACCGGGACCAGGATTTCAGCGACGTGCAGGCTTTCCTCTCGGTCTCGGGCCCGGGCGCGAACGCGGTCAAGATCCTGAACTCGCCGCAGGACATGGGGCGGATCCCGGGCGGTGCCACGACTGCCGCCAGCTTCGCGGTGCGCGTCGACCCGACGGCTCTCGCCGCCATCACGGTGGCGAACCGGCAGGTCGACATGACGCTGACGCTGCAGGCCAATAACGGCAACATCCAGCTGCCGCGTCAGACCTTCACGTTCCACCACGCCCTGAACTCGGACAACGAGACGTTCCACTACTCGACCGACTATCCGGCGGGAGGCCGCGAGATCCGCGACCTCAACAGGAATCTGCAGATCGACAAGCCGGACGTCCTGGATCCGTTCCTCGGCATCCAGCTGGCGGACGAGGACATCACGTTCAACACCATGTTCATCCCGGGCACCGCGGCCGGGCTGGTCACCAACACGCTCGGCGAGGATCTGAATGGAGACGGTTCCCTCGACAACAACGAGCGAGACCTGATCCCGAACGGAGTGCTCGACCTGGGGATCCTGGCGGCGGCGAGCGGTCCGACGCCGGGTCAGGACAAGGTGCCGTTCAATTTCGACCTGAACAACGGCGGATGGAACGGCTTCCGGTTGCCTTACAGCCGCCCCGGCCCGACCACCCTCGCGAACGCCTGGGAGTGGGTGCACGGCGGCGTCTGCGGCACTCAGTCATCGGCCGGCCCGGGCCACCTCGGCATCTGGCACACGGGCGATGGAAACGCGGCGACGCCGTCGCCGACCGCCGCGGCCTGCGACAACCACCTGATCGCCAGCGACATCACAACACCGCCGGGGAACGAATTCCTCGAGGACTTTCTCGAGTCTCCGATCATCGCCAAGGTGCATCAGACGGCCGACGCCCGCGGGCTGCCGTACAGCGCCGAGTTCCAGCGCTTCGCCGTGAACATGAATTTCCAGACCCAGGACGAGAACGCCGGCGCCAACATCAACCTCGAAAACAACGTGGACGACGACAGCGGGAACTGCATTCTCTGCCAGGACTTCAGCTTCAGCTACGGAGGCGTCAACTACCAGATCGCCGACTTCCACAACGCCGGAGCCGGCAGCTATCCTGGCACCCCGGGCATTCTGCAGCGCACCTTCGGCCCGCTGGTCGACCCGGACGGCTCGATCACGAGCGGCGGCAAGACGGTGACGGGCGATGAGACCGGCTTCACGGGCTTTACGCAGAACAGCAACAGCCACAGCACGTCGCCGATCCCGACGGCGCCACCCGACTTCGATCTGACCCTCCTCAAGTACGCCGAGGGGTTCGTTTTCCAGAACGTGGGCGCCAGCATCGAGACGGTCGGGGTTACGCCGTTCACGGTGAACTCCGGGGTCCGCTGGCAGATCGCCGTCGGCTTCTACCAGATCGAATCGACGTCGGGGACGAACCTGGCGGACTACGGCTACGCGATCGATGACGTGGTCCTCGAATGGGACGAGCGGCACCCGGTGGACGAGGGGGCGTTCGTGCCACCCCACACCCCGGCCTGCAGCCGCTTCGGCGGCGCGGGCCAGCCGGCCGGGGCGCAGTGCGCCACCCTGTCCGTCGATCGGACCTCGCTCTTCGAATGCGACGAGGCGCTCACGGTGACCGTGAACGATCCCAAGAAGGCCAACGCCGGGTCGGTCGTCGTCCTGGCCGCCTCGGACAGCGATTCGCGACCGTTCAGCACCGGGGTCGTGACGGCTCACCACCCGGTCAAGAGCTTCACGCTGCCGGAGAAACCGCTCGGCTCCGGCCTGTTCGTCGGCTCCGTGCCGGTGACCGAAGCGGTCAACACCCCGAACCAGCTCTTCGTGACGACCGGCGACAGCGCGATCACCTTCTACTACCAGGATGCCCAGTGTGACGGGAACGGCAACGGCACCGCCGGGCAGAACGACTTCAACAACCTCGACGGCGACGGCGTGGCGTTCGCGTCCGACAACTGTCCGTTCGACTACAATCCACCCGACCCGATCACCCACGTGCAGACGGACACGGACGGTGACGGTCTGGGGGATATCTGCGACAACTGCCCCGCCGTCTACAACCCGAACCAGGCCGAC
>VBID01000192.1 GCA_005880615.1 Chloroflexota bacterium | reverse complement strand
AACAACACCACGCGTGCAGCCTTGTCGACGAGTTGGGGCACCACCTGAATCGCGCTCGCGCCCGTGCCGACGACACCGATGCGGCGATTGGCCATCTTCACCTCGAGTTGCCAGCGCGCCGTGTGCATCACCGTGCCCTGGAAGTCATCCAGTCCCGGAATATCGGGAACCGAAGGGCGGCTCAAGGCGCCTGTCGCGTTCACAACGATGCGGGCGGTCCAGGTCACATCAGTGCCATCTCGCCGCCTTGCCTTCACGGCCCAGAGATGAGCGTTGGCGTCCCAGTCGAGCGAGATGATTTCGGTGCGCAGCTTCAGATGCGACGTCAGCTCGAAGCGATCGACGCAGTCGTTCAAGTACCTCGTAAGCGTTCCGCAAACCACATCCTTGCGCCGTCGATGACGGCATGTTGAAGGCGGATCTATGCGGCGGCGAGCACCGTATTCGGCGCGGCGATGTCGATGGCGGGCCGCCAGTTGTGCGGCAGGAGTTGTTCGAGGTCGCGCTGCTTGAGCGTGGGCAGACGCTCGAACACGTCCTTGAGATAGGCCCATGGATCGTGTCCGTTGAGTTTGGCTGACTCGATCAGGCTCATGACCACGGCTGCACGTTCGCCTGCTTGCTGCGACCCGACAAAAAGCCAGTTCTTGCGACCAATACACAATGGCCGCACCGCGTTCTCCGCCGCGTTGTTGTCGATGGGCACGTTGCCGTCGTCGAGGTAGCGCGTGAGCGCGCGCCAATTGCTCAGCGAATAGTCGATGGCCTTGGCGGTCACATCCGCCTTGGCCAACTTCTGGCGCTGCTCGGTGAGCCAGACGTGCAAGGCCTCGACAATGGGTCGCGAGCGCTGCTGGCGCAGCAGCCACCGTGCTTCGGGTTCGAGTTCGCGCGCCTCGCGCTCGATCTCGTACAGCTTGGCGATCAGCGTCACGGCTTGGCCGGCGATCTCGCTGCCGTTGAATTTGTGCGCATCGAATAGTTTGCGTCGGGCATGGGCCCAACATAGCGCGGCAGTGACGCCCTGGGCCTGAAGCCCAAAATAGCCGCTGTAATCGTCGGCGACGAGCGTGCCGCCGAAGCTTTGCAGCACGCGCCGGGGATGTTCGCCCGCGCGGCTTGCGGTGAAGTCGAACAGCACCGCGCGCTTGGCCACGAAGTTGGTCGTGCGGTACACCCACACATACGCTCGCTTGGTCTTGCCCTTGCCCGGCGCCAACAGCGACACCGGCGTCTCGTCGGCGTGGATCACGTCCTGGCTGAGGAGGTACTCGCGCAACGCATCGGCCAGCGGCGCCAGGCGCACGCCGCAGATGCCGATCCACTGCGCCATGCTCGAGCGCGCGATGTGCACGCCCGAACGCGCATAGATCTCTTCCTGCCGATACAGCGGCAGATGATCGTCGTGCTTGGCCACCACCACCTGCGCGAGCAGGCCGGGGGCCGGGATGCCTTTGTCGATCATCTGTGCGGGCATCGGCGCGGCCTGGATCGTCTGGCAGCACGCACAGGCGTACTTGCCGCGGACATGGCGCAGCACGAAGAATTGGGCCGGCACGCAGTCGAGCTGCTCGCTCACCTCTTCGCCGATGCGCTTGAAGGCTTGGCCGCACTCGCAGTGCGTCTGCTCGAGTTCGTGGTGATGCTCGATGCGCGGCAGGTTTGCCGGCAATGCTTGACGTACTGCGCGGCGTTTCGCGGGCGTCGGCGCTGCGGGCTGAGGCTTGGCCTCTTGCTCGGCCGCGCGGTCTTCGAGCGCGGTGTCGGCCAGGATGCGATCGAACAGCACCGCCTGCGTGCTCGTGTCCAGGCTCTCGCTGGAGGAACCGAAGCGCCAGCGCTTCAGGCGCGCGATCTCGAAGTTCAGCGCTTCGTTCCTGGTCTGGTGGAACTTCAACTCGCCCTGCAGCCGCTCGATCAGATCGCGCAACTCCTGCACCACGCCTTGTTGCGCGGGCGGCGTATCGAGAGTCTGTGCGTCTGAGGCTTCGAGCATGGCCCAAAGTATCCCTCGCGCGCGCACGCGCGCGAGGCGGGAGATTCGCCAATGGACAAACGCGCCAACTACAGGGTCGAATCGAGCGCATCAGACCACCGTGATCGACTGTGGCTGTGGGCCCCCAAGGCGCTGCCATGGCAGCCCCGCGACGAGCCAGTCGAACTGCTCGCGTGTGAGGTTGAGCGAGCCCGCGTCCTCGCGCGGCCACGCAAAGCTGCCGGCCTGCAGGCGCCGCGTGCACAGCCACATGCCCGCGCCGTCATAGACCAGCACCTTGAGCCGGTCAGCACGGCGGTTGGCAAACACGTAGGCGTGGTGCGCCTGAGCGCCGAGCGCGAAGCCACGCACCACCTGGGCCAGCAGCCGGTCGATGCCGCCGCGCAGATCGCTGGCGCCAAGCGCCAGCCAGATGAAATCGATTCGAATCATCGGCTGAACTCCCGCAGCAGCGCGGCAAGCTCATGTGTATGCGCCAGCGGCCAATGCAGCTCGAACCGGGCACCGCCCGCGTTCAGCTCGACGCGTACCGAGCTCGCCGTGGCATTGGGCGCCACGCAGGCCGCCACGAAACCACTCGGCCGCGATGCCGCCGACGGCTGCGCGCTGACGCCGTCAAGCCGCGCCCGCCAACGTCTCGCATGCGCACACCAGCTCGCCAACACGCGCAGCGGTACACCGTTCGCCTCGGCCCATACCTTCGCCTTCTGACCCGATGCCCGATATGCCGCCACCTGTTCCAGGCAGTGCTCCATCTGCTGTCGATCCATGCTCATCTCGTCTCGTTCGTTGGTTGCCGAGACGCAAGGTTCGCAGCTTCAAGGACACGACAAAAGATGGGTTGCCGGAACGCTTACGAAAGAGGCTTCCCTTGCGATGGATGATGGCGCGCTTGAGGACCTGTTCACATAAATTGTTGTCAATCGGCGCGCCAACTTCGCGCAGGAACACAGTGAGCTCGCTCCAGTGTTTGGTCAGGTAGTTCAGCGCCTTGCCCAGCGCTGAGTTGGGTTCGACAAGCTTGCCCTGCATCTGCCCGGTGATCCAGGTATGGAGATCTTCCATGACAGGCTGGCTGTGCTGCCGATGGAACGACAGGCGCTGCTCGGGCGAATAGGCTTGCTTGCGGCACTGCGCGTCGTGCTTGTAGACCTCGGCCAGAGCCTCGACGACGTGACGGGCCGCCTCGGGGAA
>VBID01000191.1 GCA_005880615.1 Chloroflexota bacterium | reverse complement strand
CACCCAGGCCTTCTGCCGCTCCGGCAGGTGCTCCAGGATGTTGCGCAGCTTGTGGACCTGGCAGCGCTGCACCAGCGACCACTCGCCGAAGACGACACGGATGGCCTTGCGCAGCCCCTTGCTGCGCATTCCGGCCATCGTGATCACCCGTTCCGGAGGAAGGCGATCACCTGGTCCGGCGATGGCGATCGCTCATCGGAGCGGAGCGACGCTGGTTTGTGTTTTCTTCAGCCTCCTCGGTAGACTTTCAGCGCATCATACCGCGGTTTGATTTGAGGGAGAGAGATCGTCACAGGGCCTGTGGGGCCTGTGGGCGGCGCGTTTCTCAGTGCCGTCCAAGGACCGGTGGGCGACGCGTTGTTGGCGTCGTCCACGGGTCCGGCAGGATCCATAGGCCCGGCGGACGCGATCGACCTCAGTGGATGGCGCAGGAGCGACGATCGCGACGCGGTCCGAGTCTCAGCACGTGCGGATCGCGGGGTCATTCGGGCTTCTTGCCGGCGGACTTCGGCTTGGCCTCGCGCAGGGACGGTCCTTTGAGCTCGATGCTGTGGGCGCAGTGGACCAGGCGGTCGCAGATGGCGTCGGCGAGGGTGGCGTCGCCGATGACCTCGTGCCAGGACTTGACGGGGAGCTGGCTGGTGATGAGCGTCGAGGCGCGCTCGTAGCGGTCCTCGACGACTTCCAGCAGATCGCGGCGCTCCTGGTCCTTGAGGGGCGCCAGGCCCCAGTCGTCGATGATGAGCAGCTGGGTGCGGGTGAGCCGGGCGAGCAGCCGGCCGTAGGAGCCGTCACCCCGGGCGACGGCGAGCTCCTGGTACAGGCGCGGGGCCCGCAAGTAGAGCGCGGTGAAGCCGGAGCGGCAGGCGCGCTCGGCGAAGGCGCAAGCCAGGTAGCTCTTGCCGACGCCGGTGGGGCCGGTGAGGAGCAGGTTCTGGCGCTCGCGGATCCAGTCGCCGCGGCCGAGGGTGAGGACGAGCTCGCGGTTCAGACCGCGGTGGGCCTTGAAGTCGACGTCCTCGAGGCTGGCGGCGTGCCGGAGGCGAGCGCCCTTGAGCCGCTGGTCCAGCTTGCGCTGCTCGCGGCCGCTCCACTCGGCGTCGATGAGCAAGCCGAGACGCTCCTCGAAGCTCAGGGCGCCGCTCTGCGACGAGGTGAGCTGGCGCTGGAAGGCGTCGACCATGAAGAACATCTTCATGGCGTTCATGCGGTCCAGGGTGGGCTGGGTGAGCATCGATCAGTCTCCTTGGTAGTAGGCCGCGCCGCGGATGTTGGCGTGCGCGGGCAGGGGTGAGGGAACAGACTCGTCGAGCGGGACGCGGTCGAGTCCGGAGGCGAGGATGTTCTTGACGGTGCGATAGCTGTAGGCCCCGAGCCGCAGGGCTCTCTCGCAGGCGGCTTCCAGGCGGTCGGCGCCGCGCGCCTGCCCGAGACGCAAGAGACCCAGGCAGGCGCGGTAGCCCTGCTCGGGGTGGGGACGGCTGTGCAAGATCGCCTGCACCACCCGGGCGGTGGCGGGACCGGTCTTCTCGGCCCAGGCGATGATGCGGGACGGGGTCCACTCGGCATGGGCCCGGTGGGCGCTGGGCATGTGCTCAGGGAGGGTCGCACACCGGCCCCGGCCGAAGAGCCGCGCGTGCGACGCCACCCGGCGGCCCTTGAAGAACACCTCGACGGTCGTCGCGGTGAGGCGCGCCTCGACGCGCTGGTGGAGCAACTGGTACGGCACGCTGTAGAGGGTGTGGTCGACATCAATGTGGTAGTCGATGTTGACGCCGCACTCCTTCCAAGTGGCCATCTCGAAGCGGGTCTCTGGTAACGGCTTCAGGGCCGGGTGGTCCAGCCGCTCGAACAGTTCCCGGCGGGAGGCGCCGAGGTGCTTCATGGGGCGGTCGTTGAGCTCGCGCCGCAGCGCGTGGACGGCGGCGTTCATCTCGGCGACGCTGAAGAACGTCTGGTCGCGCAGGCGGGCGAGGATCCAGCGCTGCGCCACCAGGACGCCGGCTTCAACCTTGGGCTTATCCCGGGGGTGATACGCCCGGGCGGGCAGGACCGCGGCCCCGTAATGCCGGGCCATGTCCTCGTAGGTCCGGTTGACCGACGGCTCGTACCGGCAGGCGTGGGTCACCCCGGCCTTGAGGTTGTCAGGGACCAGGAGCTCCGGGCTGCCGCCGATCTCCTCCAACATGCGGACGTGGGCGCCGATGAAGGAGGCGACGCTTTGGTCCTCGGTGACCTCGGCGTACAGGTAGCTGCTGGCCCCGAGCACGCCGACGAACAACTCGACGGCCCGGGCCTCGCCGGTGCGCCGGTCGACGATCTCGGGGCGCTTGCCGGAGAAGTCGACGAACACCTTCTCACCCGCCCGGTGCACCTGCCGCATCGTGGGCGACAGCGTGCGGGCGAAGCGGCGGTAATGCTCGCAAAACTGGGTGTAGCGGTAGCCGTCCGGGTGGACCTTGAGGTACTCCACCCACAGCAGCTGCAGCGTGACCCCGGGGCGCTTCAGCTCCTGGTGCAGGAAGGTCGCGTCCGGCAGCGGCCGCGGCCCGACGGCCTCCGAGGCAACCGGGAAGACCCGCACCTCGAGAGCCGCGTCGCCCAGGTCCTCAGGCAGCGGCCAGGTCAGTCCCGCCTGGCGCGCCCGCTGCAGGTACTCCGAGACCGTCCCCGCTCCCACCCCGCAGCCCCGGGCGATGGCCCGGTGGGACAGCCCGCAGTCGTACTTCAGTCTCAGGATCTCGCGCAATCGTCTCATCGGTAGTCTCAAAGCCGGCATGCCGTGGCTCCCTCCTTCGAGGGACCCACTGTGCACAGCCTGTCAACCGATGAGCGATCGCGTTGGCCGGAATCGGTGATCGCCTTGCCCGAAACGAGCGATCGGCTTGCCCGGAATCGGTGATCACGATGCCCGGAACGAGTGATCGCCTTGCTCCGGAATCAGCGATCGCCTTCCTCCGAAATGGGTGATCGCGTTGGTCCGAAA
>VBID01000080.1:3450-32387 GCA_005880615.1 Chloroflexota bacterium | reverse complement strand
GCGCTGTTCTGGACGGCGGTGATCAACGGGGTGGTCGCCCCGCCCCTCCTGGTCCTGATCGTGCTGCTGGGATCAGACCGGCGCATCATGCGCACGCGGGTAAGCGGGTGGCTGAGCCGGTCCCTGACCTGGGCCGCAACCGGCACGATGGCGCTCGCCGCCGTGACCATGATCGGCTTTCTCCTGCTCCCCCAGAAGTAGACTGGTGGCGCCCATTTGACAGGCGTTGCCCTGATGTGCAACTGTTGAGTTGCACATGAAGAACGCGGTGTTCGTCGCGCTGGCCGATCCAATGCGCCGACAGTTGCTGGAGCGCCTGGCGATGGGCCCGACGACCGCGACCGGGATTGCCGACAGATTTCCAGTGACGCGCCAGGCCGTGGTGAAGCACCTGGGCGCGCTCGAGGTCGCCGGGATGGTCGCCAAGGAGCGCCACGGCCGCGAGGTCCACTACCGCCTGCAGAGCGCGCCCCTGGGCGAGGCGAGCGCCTGGCTCACGAGTCTTTCGGCCCGGTGGGAGCAGCGTCTGCTCCGGCTGAAGCGCTACGTCGAGGAGGAGTCATGAGCGAACCAGGGCCCCAGATCCGCCACAGCGTCTTCATCCGCGCGCCGCGCGAGAAGGTGTGGACCGCCTTCACGACCCCGAAGGGGCTGGACGGGTGGTGGGGGACGCGGGGCAGTGAGATCGACCTCCGACCCGGTGGCAAGCTCACGCTCCGTTGGCGCGATTGGGGAGCCGAGAAAGACATCAACGCCGATCGGGACTGCGTCATCCTCGAGGTACTTCCACCCAAGCGCTTCGTCTATCGGTGGGGCGAAACGGCCGACGCCATGACCACGGTCGAGTTCGACCTCGAGGAGCGCGCCGGTGGCACGCTGCTGCGTCTGTGGGAACACGGCTTCGCGCCCACGGCAAAGGGTCGGCAGTCCTTCGAAGGAAATTCGCTGGGCTGGGGCGAAGTATCGGTCCTCCTCAAGTTCTACGTCGAGCACGGTATCAGCTACTAGTCAGCGCGATGGGCCCAATACGAGGAGAGGAGTCAGGGACAATGCCAACCAAGGTAAAGAAGTTGCTGCATGAGGTGCGCTTCCCCGGCGAGTCGGACCAGTACCGGCAGGCGCGCGACGAGCTCCTGAAAGCAGAGATCGACCTCCGGCGCCAGGTCGCGACCGTGGCGGCCCAGCGGCGGAAGCTGCCGCTCGGCGGCCCAGTACCGCGCGACTACACCTTCGAGGAGTGGGACCCCGGCACAAACGCCGCCCGGCCGGTCCGGCTCTCCGAGCTATTCGAGGAGGGCAAGGACACGCTGTTCCTCTATAGCCACATGTTCATCCCGGGCAAGGCGGGACTGCCGCTCGAGGAAGGCTGCCCCTTATGCACTTCGATCATCGACGCGATCGACGGCGCCGCGCCGCACATCAGCCAGCGGATTAGTTTCGCGGTGGTCGCCAAGGCGCCCATCGAGCGTTTCCGGGCGCACGCGCAATCGCGGGGCTGGCGCCACGCACGCCTCCTCTCCTCGGCCAATAACACCTACAACCGTGACTACCAGGCCGAGGCGCCCGACGGCTCCCAGCTTCCGATGGCGACGGTGTTCGCCCGCCGCGACGGGAAGATCCACCACTTCTGGAGCAGCGAGCTGTTCCTGGTCCCCCCCGAGCCCGGCCAGGACCCGCGGCACGTCGACTTCATGTGGCCGTTGTGGTCGGTCCTCGACCGCACGCCCGACGGTCGTGGCACAGACTGGCGGCCAGCGCTCACCTACGAAGCAAGGAGTAAGGCGCGATGACATCCGCTCTGCCACGCCCTGTGGCGAGATTCGGGCTAGGCTAGCGACTCCTTGAGCTGGTCGGGCGTGATGTTGCCGCCGCTCAGCACGAGCGCTATCCGCTTGCCCCGCACTTTCGCCCGGAGGCGCAGCGCTGCGGCGAGTGGGGCCGCACCGGCGGGTTCGGTCAGGTTGCGGGTGGTCTCGATCATCAGCTTGACCGCGAGGCGGATCTCGGCGTCGGGAACGAGCACGAAGTCGTCGAGCATCTTCCACAGGATCCGCTGCGGCAGCTCGAACGCCGTGCGGGTCGCCAGTCCCTCGGCGAAGGTGCCCATCCGGTCCTCGAGCAAGGTCCGCGCCTTCCAGGAGCGGTAGGCGGCCGGTGCCTCCGCGGACTGCACACCGATCACCTGGATGCTCGGCCTGATCGCCTTGGCCGCGATGCAGGTCCCCGCCGCGCCGCTGCCGCCGCCGATGGGCACGATGATGACCTCGGTCTCCGGCTGGTCCTCGAGGATCTCCAGCGCTTCGGTGCCCACCCCGGCGATGAGGTGCGGCTCGTTCCCTGAGTGAATGTATCGGTAGTTCCGTTCACGGGACAGGCGCTCAGCGTGCTCCCGGGCCTCGTCGTAGTCAACGCCATAGGTAACGACCTCGGCGCCAAGCCCCCTGATGGAGGCGACCTTGACCGGGTTCGCGCCCGCCGGGACGCAGATGACGGCCGGCACGTCGAACAGTCGGGCAGCGTACGCGATCGACTGCCCATGGTTGCCGGTTGAAGCGCCGGCTACCCCGCGGCGCCGTTCGTCGTCGCTGAGCTGGGAGATGAGATTGATCCCGCCCCGCACTTTGAAGGCGCAGATCGGCTGGTGGTTCTCATGCTTGACCCAGGTCTCGGTCCCGACCAGTTGGTCGAGCGCCGGGTACCGGTGCAGGGCGGTGGGCCGAAGATAAGGGCGGATGCGCTGCCGGGCCGCCAGCACATCTGCTAGCGTTGGGACTTCTGTGGCGATCAGGACGGCTCACCCACATAACGAAGGATATCGACCTGGGGTTGAACCTCCGATAGGCGACCAAGCAGCCGGCATAGTTTCGATCGCCGAAGCGCTTTTGGTCCGTTTCTAATTCAGGACGTTCGGTTCGGTTCCGGGCTCGCCGACGCCGGGGCGCTCCCCGCCACATCACCCGCATTTGCCGGTGCCCGCAACACGTCAAGGCGATAGCCGATGCCCCTGATAGTCGTCACACGCAAGCCTGACCCTTCCAGCTTTTGCCGAAGCCAAGCGACGTGGACGTCCACAGTCTTCGGCTCACCGACGAACGTGGCACCCCAGCCGGCCGCCAGGATCTGATCTCGGCTAAGCGCCTGACCCACACGACCAGCGAGGACTCGCAGGAGCTCGAACTCGCGGGGAGCGAGGCCGAGCTCCTGGCCCCACAAATGGGCCCGACGCGCCTGCGTGTCCAGCCGCAGCCCACCTGCTTCTATAACGCCGGGGTCTGGGGCCCGGCGCGGCTCTTGCCGAAGCAAGCTCCGGAGTTGTGCGGCCACAAGCCGCATCGGAGCATCGCTCGGGAGCCAGGCATCAGCTCCCAGGTCAAGGCAGGTCGCCCCCTCGGCTGGACTGCCGCCAACCACCAACAGCGGGCTCGCAGTCGCGCGCCGAATGAGCGCTGCCACGTCTATCGGATCCGGCCCAAATACCACGACGGCGTCCGCTACGTGCTCGCGAAGGACTCCGGTCCAGAGCCGGTGCCATGCAACCCGCACTCCGGGCAGGCCAAGCTCACGCCGGACCTCCAGTTGAATGTGAGGGAACGGCGCCAGCAGGACGATCCGCTGCAGCCGTTCAGTATTTGGAGACGTTGAGTTCCTCCACGCGCCCGGTTACGAGGTAAACAACGCGCTCACATATGTTGGTCGTACGGTCGGCGATTCGCTCCAGATTGTGTGTGACCCACAAGAGGTAGGTGGCATGGGACACGATGTCCCTATTGCCAGTCATGGCCGAGAGCAGTTCACCGTATGCCCGGTCATAGAGCGCATCAATTTCGTCATCTTCGCCACATAGTCGGCGCGCCTCGTCCACATCGCGCCTGTGGAGGGCGGCGAGCGTCCGAGTGACCATGGCCTGTACCTGCTGGCTCATGGTGACCATGACGGATGGGATGGACAGCGCGGGGTGAGGACCGAGCATCAAGGTGACCTTGGCGATCCCCTCGGCGTGGTCACCGATCCGCTCCAGGTCGCTTAGCACGTACAACGTAGCGACCAACGTCCGCACTTCCAGAGGATCACTGGTCTCCGCCAGCTTCGCGCTCGCTTGCTCCTCGAGCGCGTACCGAAGGCGATTGATCTCAAGGTCGGCACGGACGACGCGGTCCGCCAAGCCCAGATCACGTTCGCGCAGGGCCGTCAAGGCATCGGCCAGCGCCGCGTCCACCCGCTTACCGAGCGCCTGTACTCCTAGCTCCAACCCATTCATCCTAGTGCCAGCGATCCCTTAACGACACCTTAATCCGGCGGACTCTATGCTCGGCGCGGAGGTGGAAGTATGAGATTGAGCGTCGTCCCGCAGGAGCGCCGCTTCTATTCGCTCTTCAAGAAGCAAGGGGAACTGGTCAGCGAGGCCCTGAGCCAGCTGCGAAACAGCCTTCTCGAGGGCGAAAGCCGGCATCCACGGCTTCGAGAGCTTGAGCACGAGTGCGATGACGTAACCCACGAGGTCTACAGCTTGATCAACAAGACGTTCGTCACCCCCATCGACGCCGGGGACATCTACACACTGGCGTCTTCGCTGGACGAAATCGTCGATCTGGCCGAGGAGGTGTCGGACAAGATTGGCCTCTATGGGGTTAAGCAGATTTCGGCTGCGGCTCGGGCCATGGGCGAGGCGCTGGCCAAGGCCGGCGTTGAACTGGCTGCCGCGGTTGCCCAGCTCGAGGGCTTCAAGAACCTGGAGCCGCGAAGACTCGAAGTCCACCGGCTGGAGAACGAAGGCGATCGCATAACTCGGGATGCTCTGGCCCACCTCTTCGCCAATGGCGTCAGTCCCAACGACCTCGTCAAGTGGAAGGACATTTACGACCTGCTCGAGGAGACCATGGATCAATGCGAGCATGTCGCGAATCTTCTCGAAGCGATCTCGATCAAGAATGCTTAGCCTCCTGCTGATCGCGACCGTGCTGGTCGCTCTTGGATTTGACTTTACCAACGGATTCCATGACACGGCCAACGCCATCGCCACGTCCGTCTCCACCCGCGCTCTCTCACCCCGACAGGCCGTGTTTCTCGCTGCCCTCCTGAACCTGGCTGGAGCGGTCGTGACAGTGGTGTTTTTTCAAGCCAAGGTCTCGAACACGATCGGAAAGATCGTGGCCGTCAAAGCAGATCTTGTGGTGATTCTGGCCGCGCTCTTGGGTGCCATCGCCTGGAACTTATTGACCTGGTACCTCGGGCTCCCCAGCAGCTCCACCCACGCGCTGGTCGGTGGCTTGGTGGGAGCCGCCATCGCCGCACACCGCAGCTTGAGTGGCGTCCGCTGGAGCGAGTTCTGGAAAGTCGTCTCATCTCTGTTGATCTCCCCGCCGGTTGGATTCCTGGCCGCCGCGATCTTCATGACGGGGCTGCTGGCGGTCATGTACTTCGGGAAGTTTCGACTGGCTCCGGCAAACCGCTTCTTCCGCACTCTCCAGGTCGTCACCGCGGCGCTCCTCTCCTACTCGCACGGGGCCAACGACGCTCAGAAGACTATGGCCGCCATTACCCTGGCCCTGGTGGCGACCGGAAACTTAACCAAATTCAAGGTCCCTTTGTGGGTGGTGCTCCTCTCGGCAACCGCGATCGCCTTTGGGACCTATGCCGGAGGCTGGCGCATCATCCGTACCCTCGGCTGGCGAATCTATAAGCTCGACCCCGCGACGGGCATGGCCGCGCAATTGATGGCGGCAACCGTGATCCAGGTGGCTACTCAGTACGGGCTGCCGGTCAGCACCACCCACGTCGTCACCGGCGCGGTGATGGGTGCTGGAGCGTCGCGCCGGCTCTCGGCCTTGCGTTGGGGTCTGGGTCTGAACATCGTGACCGCCTGGGTCCTGACCATTCCCGCCGCGGCTGCCACCGCCTGGGTTTTCTACGCCATCCTTCACACGGCGGGTGTCTGAGCAGCGTCAGGGTGCTGCGACATAGCGAGCCTTGCCGATGGTCCCGTTGGCGTGGTCGATCACCCAGGTCGAGGCCTTGGCCAGGTTGTCGGCGTCGCCGGGGCGGATGACGCCCTCGGCGGCGAGATGTTCAACGAACTCCTGAACCACGTCGCCGTGGGTGCACAGAACCGCCGGCTGGCCGCCGAATCGCCGCATGAGCTCGAAGATGGGGCGAATGCCGGCGCCTTCGGCCAGGGCATCGGTAGTCTCGACCTGGAGCCCGCGCTGGGTGGCCAGCGGCTCGACCGTCTGCACGCAGCGGAGGTACGGGCTGGAGACGACGTGCTCGACAAGCAGGTCTTTGAACACCTCGACCAGCGCCTCGGCCTGGCGCCGGCCGGGTTTGGAGAGGGGCCGGAGCCGATCGTCACCGTCCCACTCCTCGCGGGCGCCGGCTTTGGCGTGGCGCACCAGGTACAGTGGCACGTCAGAGGGTCGGCAGGACGCGGAGGAGCTGGCGGTCGCGTTCGTAGGTGAGGATCTGCATCGCCTCGGCCACCCGCACCCAGCGAAGCTCGTCCACCTCGGCGCTGGGCTCGAACTTGCTGTCCGCGATGGGCTCCATCAACCAGTAGCAGACCACCTTGTTGCGGCCGCGCCGGTCGACGTACGAGGTGCAGCCCACCTCCCCCACCAGCTTGCAGCGGAGCCCCGTCTCCTCTTCGGTCTCGCGCAGCGCCGCGTCCTCCGGCGTCTCATCGCGGTTGAGCTTGCCCTTGGGAAACGTCCAATCGTCATAGGCGGGACGGTGAACGATCGCCAGCTCCAAGAGACCCCGCCGGCCGTTCCGGTAGATCAGCCCCCCGGCTGCGCGGATCATTCCGGCATCGGACACGTTCAGGATCTTTGCTTCCATGATCACCCTTTTGCTGCTGATGTTGTGAGGACGCGTACGAGTCCGATACCGGTAGAACTGCGACTGCGCATATATCTTCGCATGGAACCGTGCGGATTTCTCAGCTCGAATCGGGCTAACGGTTCTTCCCTGGGGGGTTTGAGAACACTTCCCAGGAGGCCCGAGCACGCGGCTGGCGATTTCCCGGTTGCGAGCGCAGGCGGTGCGCTTTCCGTCAGGCGTTCGGTTCCATGGGTCGTGGCAAGAGCCTCTCGAAATACCCCCACCCCTACCCCTCCCCGCAAGGGGGAGGGAGAATCGGTCACTAGGTCATCCAGGTCCGAAGCCGACGCCGGTCGAGCGCGGCCCATGCCTCGGGCCAGACCTTACGTGCCTCCACCGCGGTGGCCCGCTCCATGGCACAGAGCTCACCGGCCACGAAGGCCTGCGGAGGTTCCGCGGCCGCCCGCACCCACGTCTGGGCATTGATGCTGTCCTGGTGTTCTCCCAGGACATCCTGCAGCCGGGTGGCCAACCGGACGAAGGCGGCCGCGCGCTTGCCTCCCACCGGCTCGGCCGCTTCGGCCGCGTACCGCGCCCGCTTGGCCAGGATGCGAATCCGGTGCAGCTCCATGTCGGACGCCTCAGCCGGCAGCGCCTCGACCGACTTTCGGAGTTTGCGCCAGGCGCGCGCGGTGAGCGCCGGGATGATGTCGATGGCCGGCTTCGCGCCGTCGACGACCAGCAGCGGCGCCTGGGCGGCGGCCACCAGACGTTCCAGCAGGTCAGCGTAGCGGTCAGAACGGAGGGCGAGCAGCAGGCCGTTCAGCGCCGCGTCGGCTTCGACCGCCAGGCGCTCGGTGAGCCGGGTCAGTGCCGGGTGATCGTCTGCGGGCAGGTCAGCGGCCTTCCCTCGCAGGCGGGCGAGCAAGACCTGCCGATCGCGCACGCCTCCCAGCTCATCGGCGAGCCAGCCGAGCTCGGTGCGCAGCGAGGAGGCCCAGTCCACATCGAGCAGCCCGCGGAAGATGCGCAGCATGGTGCGCAGGCGTCGGGTCTCGACGCGCGCCTTGTGGATGTTCTCCGGGTCGTCTCCTACCCGGATCAGGGGATCGCGCCGGAGCAGCGAGGCTAGCGCGCCCGCGATCACGTTGCGCACCAGGTCGACCACCTTCGCGTTCTTGTCCAGCTCCTCGGCCACCACCTCCGGGGGCTCCAGCGCTTTGGGCCCCAGCGCCCGCACGTGCTTGGGCGTGGGATCGGTGGGCCCGGCGCCGGCCTGTCGAAGGCGGGCCAGCAGCGGATCGAGGAAGCCATCCCGGCGGCCCTCGCCCAGCTCGACCTCGACTTCGTGGAATCGGCTGGCCACCCGGTGCCCGCGAACCACCGACACCACGTCATCGTCCACCTCGGCCAGCACGTCGCCGTCGGCGTCCTGCAAGCGGACCCGGCGCCGCACGGTGGACAGCTTCGCCACGGGCACCAGCCGGGAGTGGCGCACATAGGCGCGCAGCAGATCGAGCGCGGCGGCGGGCGGCTCCGGACTCTCGGCGGGAAAGGTCAGCTCGTGACGCGCCAGGACCTCGCCCTCAGGCGGCGCCGGGAGCTTGACGGTCCATCCTTCGCCTTTTCGCAAGCGCAGCCCGCACCCCCACCGGGTCAGGCGCAGGTCGGGGGTGTCGTAGTAGACGGTGGAGAGCTTGAGGGTCTCCACGTCAGAGACCGAGGCGCCGTCGACCAGGCCGTCAAGGGCGGGCAGCCGGAAGTCCGGCGCCGCGACCAGCTTGATCTCGCGCTCAATCGCCATCGCGGACGATCAGTCCCTGGGCGCGGGCCAGGGCCAGCTCCTCGAAGCGCCGCTGGCTGTTGATCCCCCGACGGGTCGGCACCTTCTCCCAGGTGCCATCGGGATTGAGCTGCCAGGCCAGCTGGTCGTCGCTGAGCACGACCTCCATGATCTGCGCCAGCCGCGCTTTGAGGGCCGGATCCAGGATGGGCGTCACCGCCTCCACCCGGCGATCGAGGTTACGCGGCATCAGGTCGGCCGAGCCCAGGTAGTACTGGACGCCCTCCCGGTCGCTGCCGAAGCGGAAGATCCGCGAGTGCTCCAAGAAACGTCCCACAATCGACCGGACGCGGATCCGCTGCGAGAAGCCTGGCACGCCCGGCCGCAAAGCACACAGGCCTCGCACCACCAGGTCGATATCGACGCCGGCCTGCGCCGCTTCGTACAGGGCATCGATGATCTCCGGGTCGACGAGGTGATTGACCTTGAGCACGATCCGCCCGTCGGGTCGAGTGGCCTCGCGCCGGATCAGCTGGGTGAGGTTGGCCCGCATCCCCAGGGGCGCCACCACCAGCTTGCGGAACTGCCGCTGGCGGCTGTAACCCGTCAGGAAGTTGAACAGCTCGCCGGCATCGTGACCGATGTCGGGGTCGGCGGTGAGCAAGCCGACATCCTCGTAGGTCAGCGCCGTCCGCGGGTTGTAGTTTCCGGTGCCGACGTGCACATAGCGCCGGATTCCGTCGGGCTCGTGGCGGACGACCAGCGTGACCTTGGCGTGGGTCTTGAGGCCGACGACGCCGTACACGACGTGGACGCCCGCTTCCTCCAGCGCCTGCGCCCAGGCGATATTGGCCTGCTCGTCGCCCCGCGCCTTGAGCTCGACCAGAGCCACCACCTGTTTGCCCGTCTCGGCCGCCCGGATGAGGGAACGCACGATGGGACTGGCCGGCCCGGAGGTCCGGTAGAGCGTTTGCTTGATGGCCAGCACGCCAGGATCGGCCGCCGCCGCGTCGATGAACGCTTCCACGGACGTGGCAAAGGACTCGTAGGGATGGTGGACCAGCACGTCGCCTTCACGCATGACATCGAACAGTTCGGCGCCCTCGCCATCGGCGTTCTGTTCCTTGAGGCGGATCTGGGTGACGGGCGCCCACGGCTCCTCCTTGAGATCCGGCCGGTCGAGCTGGTAGATGGCCCACAGCGCGCCCAGGTCCAGCAACCCGTCGATCAGGTAGACATCGCTGGAGTCGATCTCCAGTTCCCGCAAGAGCAGCCCCAGCACTTCCTCCGACATCCCGCTGTCGATCTCCAGGCGCACCACGGGGGCCTGCCGGCGGCGGCGACGCAGTTCCATCTGAATCGCGGCCAGCAGGTCTTCGGCTTCGTCGTCCACCAGGTCGAGGTCGGCGTCGCGAGTGACCCGAAACGGATGGTGGCCCACGATCTCCATGCCGGGAAAGAGCACGTCCAGGTGGGCCGCGATCACCTGCTCCAGGGGGACGAAGCCGCGGCCTTCGGGGAACGGGATGAACCGCGGCAGTACGGGGGGCACCTTGACCCGCGCGAAGCGAGAGCGCCGGCCGAGGGGTTCCCGGACCATGACGGCCAGATTCAGCGAGAGGTTCGAGATGTAGGGGAAGGGATGGGCCGGGTCGACCGCCAGCGGGGTCAGGACGGGGAAGATCTGCTCGTTGAAGACATCCGCCAGATACGCCTGGTCGGCATGATTGAGGTCGACGGTGCGCAAAAAATGGATCCCGGCCTGGGCGAGCCGTGGCAGGAGGTCCTGGTTGAACACCCGCGACTGACGCGCCTCCAGCGCGTCTACGTCGCGGCGGATGGCGCTCAGCTGTTCCCCCGGGGTCAGGCCGTCTGGCGAGACGGGTGGGGGGACCACCGCCTGCTGCTCCTTCAGGCCGGCCACCCGGACCTGATAGAACTCGTCCAGGTTCTGGCTCAGGATGGCGAGGAATCGAACCCGCTCCAGCAGGGGGAGGGAGGCATCCTCGGCCAGGGCCAGGACCCGCTCGTCGAAGCTCAGGTGGGAGAGCTCGCGGTTCAGATAGCGCGGGCCGGTATCGGGGAGCGGCGGATGAGCGATTTCGAGCTGCGCTTCCGCCACCTTAGTAAGGATACGCAGCCCAGGTTAAGGTTGCTGACTGGCGGCGGCGTAGCCCGCCACCGCCTGTTCCCAGGACAGATGTTTGCCCTGCTGGTCACGCCAGTCTGCCACCCGGACGAGCACGTCGGCCGTGCGCTCGCCCGGGAACTTCTGGGTCAGGCGGCGCGCCCGGATCGCCTTCGACACCGGCCGAAAGATCTCGCCCTCCCAGTCTTGCGCCGCCTCACGCAGATCGCTCATGCCGCGCTCGCTGGCGAAGGCGCGCACCAGCGCCTCGAGCCGGGGATAGGTTCCCTGGCGGGTAGCCCCGGCCCGGGTGAGGCCGGTCACCGACTCGAAGATCCGGCGCTCGGCGAAGACACGCTGGGCCTGCATGTCCTTGAGCGGAACGAACTCGGTGACCATCGCGTCGATCTCGGGCTGACCCAGGGCTTTGGCGGCCGCCACCCGATGGTTGCCGTCCAGGACGTAGTAGCCGTAGCCGAGCTTGTACAGCTCGACCGCGGGAAGCACCTTGCCTTCCTGGAGGGCGCGCATGATCGAATTGAAGCGTGCCTCCTCATGGGGATCGTGGGTGCGGCTTCGAAACTGTTCGTCGAGCTGCGGCGCCCGGCCCACGCTGCCCACGATCCGGGCCAGCTCAACGGTACGCAGGCCGAGGATCCGCGGGGCCACCGGCCCAGCTCGAACGGCGTCATCGTCAAAGCTGCGGACCGCCGGCTCGCCCTCGGCCCGGCCAGCCGGGCGCACCAGCAGGAGGGGCACCGTGGCGCGGGACACGACGTCCTCGGCTACGCTGCTGAGCAACAGCCGGGACAGCCCCTGGCGCACGGTGCTGCCCAGGATGACCAGGTCGGCGTGCTGCTCCTCGATCTGGGCCACGATCACATCGGCCGCTCTCCCCGAGCGCAGCAGGGTTTGCGCGGCGATCCCCTCCGAGCGCAGACGTGCGGCCAGCGCATCCAGATAGGTGCGCGCGCGCGTTTCCGCCGCCGTCACGGATTCGCCGGTGGTCTCGCCCGGCGCCAGCACGTGGAGGAGGATCAGCTCGGCGTCAAACGCCCGGCCGTGCTCTTCGGCGATAGGGAGCTTGGCCTCGCTCAATCGCCCGAGGTCCAGCGGCACCAGGATTCGCCGGATCACGCGGTCTCCACCACCAGGTGCTGCTGGGCAGTCCGCAGCGCCCGCTCCACGTCGGCGGCACTGGGGCCGCGGGCGAATACGAACCCCAGATAGCGATCGCCCTCCGGAAGCGGAACTAGCCGCTCGCCTGCCGGGACGGTGAGCACCACACCCTCGATGCCAGGCACCTGGCGTGCCTCCTCCTGGCCCCGGACCTGCCGGAGCACGCCTGGCCGGGGAATGGGCAGCATCAGCACCCCGGCCGCGCGGTCCTCCCGCCGAAGCGACTGGATGGGAAGGCCAACCGCGTGGCGAAGGATCAGCTCCTCCAGCGAGACCCCCATCCCGAATCGCAGGGTGCGGGCGCACAGGCCGCCGATGGAACGGGCCGCGACTTCGAGCATGAAGGTGCCGGCCTCGTTGCGCCGGACCTCGGCGTGCACGGGGCCTTCGGTCAGACCCAGGGCTCGGGTGGCGCGCTGAACCGTGTCCGCCATTTCGGCCTGCACGGCGTCGGGCTGGCGCGATGGGGTGACATAGATGGTCTCTTCGAAAAATGGACCGTTGAGCGGGTCGGGCTTGTCAAAGATGGCGAGCGTCTCGAGCACGCCGCCGCGAAGCAAGCCCTCCAGGGCAAACTCGGCCCCGGGGATAAAGTCCTCCACCAGGATCGACTGTGGGGCGGAGCCAGGCCGGCAGACATCGGGCGATCGGACCAAAGCCCCCACCCGGGTGAAGGCCGCCACGCACGAATCGGCATCATCGGCCCGAATGACGCCTCGGCTGCCGGACAGGTCCACCGGCTTGACCACGCAGGGGTAGCGCACGGCGGCCGCGACCGACGCTGGGTCGGCATCGCTGCCGAAGATCTGAAATCGCGGCGTGAGCAGCCCGGCAGCCGCGAACCGCTCCCGGGCGCGCCCCTTATCGCGCGACGCGCGGACGGGCTCGACCGAGTTACCGGCCAGGCCCAGAGCCGCCGAGGCGGCGGCGGCCACCACGGTCCCGGTGTCGTCCACCGCCACGATGGCATCCAGCGGATGGCGAGCCGCGAAGCGTGCGATGGCCGCCACAGCCCGATCCACGTGCTCGAAGGTGACGCCCAGCATCCGGTCGCGCATCAGGCCGGCCAGGGCCGACCGCTGCTCGGAGCCGATCGCCACCTCGATCCCGAGCGATCGCGCCGCGCTCATGAAGTCAGCCGTCCGATAGGTCCTGGTTGGCACCAGGAGGAGCACGCGAGCCATCGCGTTCTAGTATTAACCAGTGGAGAAGCCGGCCCTGACGGTGACGCCCGATGCCCGGCACAAGATCGGCACGGTGCGCGAGCGTGCGGGCCATCCCGACGCCTGCCTGCACATCGCCATCACCGGGCGGCGTAGCGGACGCTTCGTCTACCAGCTGGACCTGGTCGACCCGCACGACGCCCCACCGGGCGACATCGAGGTCGACCTCGCGGGGCTGCGGGTGCTGATGGATCCCATCAGCGCCACCCACCTCGATGGGGCCACCATCGCCTACGACGACTCGCGGCTGGGAGGCGCGCTCCGCATCGACAATCCCAACGAGGGCTGGGCCGACCCGATTGCCGGCCGGGTGCAGGCAGTCCTCGACGACCAGATCAACCCGGCCATCGCGGCGCACGGGGGGTATGTCGACCTGCTCAACGTAGAGAACGGCACCGCCTACATCGCCATGGGCGGCGGCTGCCAGGGGTGCGCCCAGGTCTCGGTGACCCTCGGCCAGGGGGTGGAGGTGGCGATCAAAGCCGCCGTCCCGGAAGTCACCCGGATCGTCGACACCACCGACCACGCGGCGGGGACGAACCCCTACTACCAGGCGTCGAAGAAGTAGCCCTAGGAGATGGCGGCCTTCTGCGCCACTCCGGCCGGCAGCATACGGGCCGCCTCGCCGATGCCCCGATAGAAGGTGGGGTAGGCGTAGATCAGGTGGCGCAGGCGGTCCACCGGGATGGATTCCCTGACTGCTAGCTCCAGCATCGACTGCATGTCGCCGCCGCGCGGGCCGACGCAGGTGGCGCCCACCAGGACGCCGCGATCGGCGTCGACGACCAGCTTGATGAAGCCGTCGTTGCCTGGGCCGTGAATCCACCCGCGAGTAATAGCTGCGTTTTGCTGGATGCCAGTCTCCACCCGAATGCCCTGCTTCCGCGCGGTCGCCTCGGTGAGGCCGATGCCGCCGACTTCCGGATCGGTGAAGGTGACGCGCGGAAGCGCTTGATAGTTGGCGCCTTCAATGGGGATTCCCAGGATGTCCTTGACCGCGATGTCGGCCTGGTAGGTCGCCACATGGGTGAAGTTGCCCTTGCCGGTCACGTCGCCAATGGCCCAGATCTTTTCCTTCACCCGCAAGTGATCGTCCACCGGGACAAACCGCTGGGCGGTGTCGATGCCCAGAGCGTCGACACCGATCGCTTTCAGGTTGGACTGGCGGCCGGTGGCCACCAGCAGCTGATCCGCAGCCAGCCGTTGGCCGCCCTTGAGGGTGAGCACGACCTGGCTGCCCTGCCGTTCCACTGACCCGATGGCGGCGCCGGCGTGAACCGTGAGGCCTTCCCGCTGGAAGACGGCGCTCACGACCTCACTCGCCTCGGGCTCCTCCATGGCCAGCAGTCGCGCTAAGGCTTCGACGACAGTGACCGCGACCCCGAACCGGGCGAAGACCTGGGCCAGCTCCAGGCCGATGGCCCCACCCCCCACCACGATCAATGAGCGCGGCAGCTGCTCCACTTCGATGGCCTGCCGATTCGTCCAGTACGGAACGCCGGCCAGACCCGGGATCGGCGGCGTCGCCGGGGCGCTGCCGGTGGCAATCACGACGGCCCGTCCCGCCTCGAAGCTCCGGCCATCGACCGACACGCTCGAGGGCCCGGTGATGCGGCCTATTCCCCGCACGAAATGCCCGCCCTTGCCCTCGAACCGATCCACCGCCACCTTGTCGTTCCAGTTGTCGGTCGCCTGGCGGACTCGCTTCGCCACCGGGCCCCAATCGGGGGTGACGGTAGACGAGCCGGCGAAGCCTGGGATGCGCCGGGCTTCGGCCAGCAGGTCGGCCGCCCGGATCATCATCTTGCTGGGGATGCACCCCCAGTACGGGCACTCGCCCCCTACCAGTTCCTTCTCGATCCCCACCACGTTGAGGCCGGCCTCGGCCAGCTTGCCCGCCGCCTCTTCGCCGCCCGGCCCCATGCCAATGACGACCGCATCCACTTTTTCGCTCATGGCAATTCCTCCGAGCCCAGTATGGGCGACTGAAACTGGTCAGGCAGTTTGCCAGAGACCTAAGACGTTGCCCTCGGTATCCGAGAAGTAGGCGGCGAATCCCATCTCGCCCACGGGTTGCTTGTCGCGCAGCACCCGTCCGCCGAGCTTTTCGATCTGTTTGAGGGAGGCGTCGATGCTGGCCACCTCGATCGTGATCACTGGATTCTTGATTGGCGCCTGCCGTGCCAGCATCCCGCCATTGATGGCCCCAGGCTGGGTGGGACTCCCGTCCGTGCCCGACGGAGTCGTCTGGACCAGGGTGTAGCCCATCCCGGGAACGGTGTTGATCGACCAGTCAAACGCGGCGCGATAGAAGTTCTGGGCGCGCTCGAGATTGTCGGCAGGGAGCTCGAAGTGGACGACCTTGTCAGCCACGATATCCCCCTTCACCCAAATTTGGCCCCAATTCTAGCCGTGGGACCTCCGCGTTCAGGCGCTGACGGGCTGGGGTAGCTCACGCGGGCCACCACCCACCGCGTCCGTCAGCAGTTGGACGAACTCGCCGACCACCGGCAGCCGGATGGTCCATCCGATAAATGCCAGCGCCAGGTTGACGTGTTCGAGCGCGCGACCGAGGGCCCGCACGCCGCGGTCGACGGCGCCATCGGTTCCGACGTACGTCAGCCGCCGCGGTTGGGGCTCGAGCCCTTCCGCCGGCAGCAGGTCGAGTCCCAGTGGCTCCAGCGTTCGCAGCCAGCGGGCCAGGCCGCTGCAGGCTGTGCAGCTCTCGGCGAAATACAGGCGAGCGGTCTTCTCGGACGCGACCGCTGGTCGCCATCGCGGCAGCCAGGGCCTGACCTCCGCCCGATAGCGATCCCAGGCCGGCCTAAAGCGCCGTGTGAGCTCGCCCTCCTCGTGCCAGGCGGCCAGCCCGGAACTGAAGACGGCCGACACGATGGCTGCCGCGGCCACCCACCAGCTGTGGGCGATCGCCCCGACGGCGAGCATCAGGAGCGTCATCGACGCCTGCATGGGATTGGCCAGGTAGGCATACGGACCGGTGGTGACGATGCGCTGGGGCGGATCCCAGGGAAAGGGCGTGCCACTGCCGCGCTGGACGAACTCCTGGACGGCGCTCAGCCCTACGATGGCGATCAACGCCACGACCTGGAGACCGACAGCCAGGTACCCGCTGGATTTGTTGTCCACGGTTGGCAGCGAGCCTCCGGTCCGCGTCACGATCACGGCAGGCAGGACCCCGAGGGCCAGCCCGGAGAAGGCCACGCTCTGCAAGATGGTCCGCCACGCGAGGTGGACGCCCTCGGCCGTCCAGCGACCCAGCAGGTAGGCGGGGAGCGCGCCAATCACCAGGGCGATCGCTTCTCCGGCCAGCCAGTTGGGGCCGAGCCGCACCACGGGGTATGCCGCCGGCATCAGCACGAGATCCGCAATGGCCATGGCCGCCACGACGAGGGCGACATTGGTCCGTCGAAAGGCCAGCACTGGGACCGCGCCCCAGAACACGGCCCAGCCAAGGTAGACATCGACGGGAAGGCCCAGCCAGACCGCGCCCCGCGCGTCGTAATGCCAGAAGCCGGCGCGCACGGCGACGAGGTGGATGGCCAGGCCGGCTGAGAGCATCCAGGCCGAAGCCAGGAAGGCGCCGGCACCCAGACGTCGATCTGGCTGCCGCCACCGCCACAGCCCGACGGCGAGGGCCAGCGGCAGGAAGAGGATCACTCCCCGGATGAGCGCGGGGTCCCTCAGGTTCACCGCGGTGTGGCGGCGGTCCCGATCAGATACCCGGCCGAGAGGGTGGCGGCGTACTGCTCGAACGGCCCGAAGTACCAGGCGGGGCTCAGCCGCCGGACGTAGTGCAGCGTCCAGGTGACGCGCGTGCGACGGGCGCCTGTCGATTGCCAGGTTATGTCCGCGTCCCGCCATCCCAGCCACCGGGCGATGGCCGTCTGGTCGGTGCGCGCCTGGAAGCGGACGTGTCCCGGCTCGCTCTGGACGACTTCCAGGACGAGGGCGGCGCGGGTGCCGTTGGGGCCGCTAAACCAGATCGTGCGACGGTCACCGACCGCCAGCCCCGAGCCGTCGGCGGCCAGCGGACGGGGGAACCCCAGCCCGAGGAAGGCTGGCGGCGGACGGTCGAAGAGCGGCGCGGCCGCCAGGGCCGCTTCCACGCCGGCTGGTGTGGCAGCCACCGTTTGGGTCACTGTCGCCGTGCCGGCAGCTGGAAAGCTGGTGATCGGGGTGACGCCCTCCAGGCTCATCAGGGCCAGCGGCAGCAGCAGGATGCTGTAGAGCTTTCCCTGGTTGGTCTTGCGCGCACGGGCGCGGGCGGCATCCACGATGACACCGATGACAAGGGCGATCCCATAGAAGAGGGGAGCCGCCATCAGGATGCAGATCACGCCTTCGCCCAGCAGGATGGCCGACAGGACGAGGCCGATGGTCAGCCCCTTAACCGCCATGCCGGTCGCGCTCTTGGCTTTTGGCGTGAGGGTCAGGCCGATGGCCAGCACCGTGGGCAGGCCGATGAAGAGGGCGGCCGTCTGATCCAGGTGGCCCTCCTGGTCGAAGCGGTAGACGGCGACGGCGGCGGCCAGCCAGAAGATGACGAAGCTGAGGGCCCACTGCGCCGGGGTCGGCTGCTCCGAGGTGGATGGCATGCCCGTGTCGTCTGTTGGTGGCGAACTCTGGCTCATGCCAGGGCACCTCCTGACGGGATTGCCGGCATGGCTCCATAACGGCTGAAACGCCGCGCGCCTGCGAGCTCTAGCGACACGACGGGTTTCACGCCTGACCTGCCCAGGTGGCATTCGTCCGCATCGCGTCGGCCAGTGGGGCCAGCCGACGCCCGGCCTCGAACAGGGATGCTGCCCGCGATCGATCACCCTGGAGATGGGTCACGGTCTCGACCCCGAAATACAGCGCGACCGCGGCGTAGGCCAGGTCATGGATCGGGAGCAGGGGTTCGAAGACCGTGCCGGCGAGCAACCGGCGGGTGACTTCCTCCGCGAACGCCACCCAGGGCTCCATGCGGTTGACCACCTGGCGGCGCAGTCCCGGTACGGAAGACCCACCGGCGATCAGCTCCTGCACCGCGGCCACGTGGCCGACCCGGACGTCTTCCTCGTAGAGCGCTGCCATCGCCTCGACCAGTTCTGTCACAGAGGTGACGGTCGCCAGCTCCTCGCGATAGCGGGTCAGCCGTCCCTGGCTGGTGGCGTCCAGGGCAGCCAGCAGAAGCTGGTCCACGCTGCCGAAGTGGTAGAAGATCAGCGCCTGGTTGAGCCCACCGGTGCGGGCGATCGCCCGGGCGGTGGTACCGTAGAAACCCTCCGTGGTCAGCGTCTTCAACGCCGCCTGCACCAGGCGATCCTTGGTCGAGTCCTGGCGCGGCCTGGCCGCCCGCCGGCCACGCAAACGGGCTCTCGAGCTGGACCGCGGAGAGGCGGCAGTTCGCGGCTTGCTGGCCTTGAGCGTGCGATTTGAGCGCACGCTCAAATTATGAGTGATGGGGTCTGGGGCCGCAAGGGACCTTCGAGCGCCAGAATGGTGAAAAATCTGCAACGGTGAGAGGGGTTCGATCGGGCTTTTTCGGCCCTTATCCGTGTCCAGGGCAGCGGGTAGGCATTCGGCCCGCGGTTAGGCCGCTCCCAGCCCGGACGGCCGCACTTTCCAGGCGCGCGGGGCTTTCGGCGCCTCCGGGATGGAGGCCACCACCGTGGCGTGCCGGATGGTGCTGGGCCGGTGCGCGATTGTAATGGACGTGCGACCATACATCAGCCGTTCGAGGCCGCGCACGACCAATTGTTCGGTCTCCTGGTCCATGTTGCTGGTCGGCTCGTCCATGATCACCAGCGGCGCTTCACGCAGGAGGGCTCGGGCAATGGCAATGCATTGCTTCTGCCCGCCGGACAGAGTGGTACCCCGTTCGCTTACCATCGTCTCCCAGCCGTCGTCGAGGGCATTAATGAAGCTCGTCACGCCGGCCGCCTCGGCAGCTAACAGGATCTGCCGTCGGGTCGCATTGGGACGCCCGTAGGCGATGTTGTTCCAGATCGTGTCGCGGAGGAGGAGGCTTTCCTGGAGCACGAGAGTCACGTGTGCCCGCAAGTCCGCGAGCGCGAGCTGGCGAACATCAATGCCACCAACCAGAACCCGCCCATTCCAGACGTCGTAGAAGCGCGGGACGAGCGATAGCAGGGTGGTTTTGCCCGCCCCGGTGGGCCCGACGAGCGCGGCGCAGGCCCCTGGGGGAATGGCCCATGACACATCGACGAGTACGGGGTTCCCGGGCGTGTATCCGAAGGTGACGTGCTCGAAGACGACGGAGAGCGGGCCATCCGGCAGCCGGCGCGGCCGGGCCGGGTCGCGAACCACCGGCGCCTTGGAGAACACCTCGTGGAGTCGTTCCGCCCCGACGGCCGCCTTCTGAGTCTGGGTAGACAGCTTGGCGATCTGGCGCAGTGCCCCCAACGTGCCGCGGGTGTAGGCAATGGCGAGCGTGAGCTGACCCACCGTGATCACTCGTTCGATGGCCAGCACAGCGGCCAACAGCAGGACGACCCCGGTGAGCAGCGAAGCGGCCAGCTCCACGAGCGGCTGTATCCGGGCCTGCAGTTCCCCAGCGCGGAGTGTGGCTTGCAGCCCGGCCTCGCTCTCGCGATGCAACCGGTCGTTGGCCTCTGCCTCGCCTCCATAGGCCTGGACGAGGCGAGCCGCCCCCAGCGTCTCGCTGATGATCGCGCTCACCTTCCCTTCCCGTTTGCGCGCTTCGCGGCTGACCTGCTTGATGCGAATGCGGTAGTGTCCAGCCAGAACCAGCACGGGGATGGCGCCTACCAGCACGACGATTCCGAGCGGATGCGCGACCCGGAACAACAGGACCAGCATCAATGCCGCGGTCCCGGTGTTCGTGATGAAGCTGCTTAACGAACTTCCCAGCAGGTCCTGCAGCGCTTGCACATCGGCCCCGAGGCGCACCTGCAGATCACCCAGCCTGGTCTCCGCGTCGTGGTGGAAAGCCAGCGACAGGCGCTGCATGTGGGCGAACATGGCGCGGCGCAAGTCGGTGACCGCTTGCTGGGCGACCCGGGCGGTGTGGCGCAGATCGAGATAGGTGAATGCCGCGTCGAGCAGGGCGATGACCACGATGAGCAGCGCCAGGCCAGCCAGGGCGACCACCTGATGGCCTCGGACGTGACCATGGCCGGCGAGTATGGGGCGAATCACCTGGTCGATCGCCCGCTGGATGGGAATCGGCGCGAGGACGGCGGTCAGGATCTCGCCACCCATGGCGATGAGCCCAAGCAACAATCCGGCCCAATACCGGGCCGCAAAAGGGAGGAGGAGGCGGATGGCGGTGATCAGGCCGCCGCCTCCTTGCCGGGTCCCGAGCCGGACCCCGGGTGCTGCCTGGTGCGCGCGGAGGCAAGCACCGTTTCCACTCGGGCCGCCGTCTCATTCCAGGTCATGGATTTTGCCTGCCGCTGCGCCGCGCGCCGCATGCGGTGCCGGAGCGAGTGGTCGGAGAGCACCCGGTGGAGCGCCTCGCGCAGTTCGCTGGCATCATCCGGGGTCACCAGCAGGCCCGCCTCGCGCACCAGGTCGGGGAGATCGCCCTGCCGGCTCGCCACCACGGGCAGGCCCGCTGCCAGGTACTCGGCCACTTTGACCGGAGAGAAATAGAAGTCCAATTGCGCCCGATAGGGAGCGGCGCCGACCGTCATGGCGGCCAGATAGTCCGGGACGGCGTGGTGAGGTACCGCGCCCGCGAACACGACCCGGTTGTCCAGTTGGAGACTGCGGGCCAGCGCCTCCACGTCTTCCCGTTGAGGACCATCGCCCACGATCAGGACCTTCACGGCCTGATCCAGCCCAGCGGCGGCGTGCAGGAGGAGGTCGACGCCGTGCCACGGTTTCAGGCTCCCCACGAAGCCCACCACATCCGCGCGGCCGAGCCCATAGCGGTGGCGCACCGGCTCCCCGCTCGCTGATTCGTAGCGCTCGAGGTCCACGCCGTTGTGGACCACCACCACCCGCGCGGGCACCACTCCGCACTGGATTGCATGGGCCCGCACGCCGGAAGAGACGGCCACCACCCCATCGGCGGCGTTCAGGATAGTACGCTCTCGCACGCGCCAGGTCTCGACATCCCGCAAGCCTCGGTACCTCGCGGCTTCGTCGGCCAGCGGGGCGTTCAGCTCGAGGACATAGGCAATCCCCAGCGCGCGGCTCGCCTCCAGCGCCTTTCCAGATGCCAGGGAGTAGCGCTCGAGGACCACTTCGCAGGCCCAGTCCCGCAGGACCTGAGTCAGCGATCCGTCCGTGAGCGGACCCACGGTCACATTGGCCGGCGGCGGGTTCTCCCCATCAATGCGATCGGCCAGCAGGAGCACGCGGTGGCCGCGCCGGGCCAGCGCTCCAGCGAGCGACCGCAGGTGCACCGACGCGCCTTTGTGGCCGAGCAGCGGGATGCCAGCGTCGGCGCAAACGTACGCGATCTTCACGCCGCGACCTCCAGCCCGATGTGCTCTACCGCTATGCCCTCGAAGAGTGCGCGGAGACGGCGGGTGTTGCGGGCAAGGTCGAAGTCATCCGTCACCCGCTGGCGTCCTGCCTGACTCAGGCGAGCCGCGAGGTCCGGGTCGCGCAGCACCCGCTCGATCGCCTCGGCCAGGGCCACCGGATCGTGTTGGGCCACCAACAGGCCGTCCACACCGTCCGTGATCAGCTCCGGGATGCCCGAGATGCGGGTAGCCACCACAGGAACACCCGAAGCCATCGCCTCCACCAGGACATTCGGGATACCGTCGCGATCACCGTCGCCGGTCACGACCGGCGCTAGCACGAAGACGTCGGCCCGTCGGTAAGCGGCGACGATTTCATCCTGCAGCCGGGCACCGTGGAAGGTCAGTTCGCCGTCGAGCCCGAGTCGCCGCCCCTCGGTTTCCAGCTCCTCTCGAAGCGGGCCTCCGCCGTAGATGTCGGTTCGAGTGCGAACTCGGCGAGCGCGGAGGAGGGCCACAGCACGCACCAGATCCGGGAACCCCTTCTTGGGGACAAGCCGGCCGACTGACAGGATGCGGTGCTGTTCGCCGGCCGACCGTTCAGGGCTGAACCGTTGCAAGTCCGTGCCGTGATAGAGCACGTGGACCGGGACCCGGTGTGCCTCTCCCAGGATGCCGGCCAGGTAGGCGGCGTTGAAATGGGTGCAGGTGACAACGAATCGGGCGGCCTGCGATCGGATCCGCACGTTGCGGGGCAGCGTCGTGTACAGGTCTTTGGCGTGCGCTGTCATGCTGAAGCGCGGGCCGCCGGCCAGGAAGGCGAGGTATGCGACGGCGGCCGGACTGTGGATGAAGTGCGCGTGCAGATGGGTGATACCGTTCCGTCGCAGGTCGCGCGCCAACCAGAGCCCTTCGACGGCGTGCCTCACTGACGGAAGCGACCGGTGGACGGTGCAGAGCGCCCACGCGACTCGCAGGGCGCCATCGGGACACGACACCGCCTGCACCAAGGCACCGCCGAGCAGTCGGAGCCACGATCGAAGTGGCCGGCGCGGGTCGTGCAAATAAATGACGTGCGGACGGAGCCGGGTGGCCTCCGGATGGGCCTGCTTCTCGAGGGGATCGGTGAGTGCGTACACCCGCGGTTCCAGGCCCTGCCGTCCTAGTTCGAGGATTTCGTTCAGGACGAAGGTCTCCGACAGACGCGGGAACCGCTTGAGGAGGTAGGCGAGGCGCGGCGGGGTCATGCGGCTACCGGCTCGGAGATCCGCTGTGTCATCCCCAGCAAGAAGTCGGCCACCCGCTCCGCTCCCCTGAGGTCAATCGTCCCCCAGGCGGGCGTTGACGGTGGGCCAGCCTTGAGCGCTGCGATCATCGCGTCGGCGATGCGCGCCGCGGCATCACCATCCCCGTCCAAGCGAGCCACGCGGGCCAGTCCCAGACCCGCCATGATCTCTGCCCGCATCAACTGCTCGCGTCGCGGTGCGGCCCGCGGACAGATAACCAGCGGCTTGCGCGCGGTGATGGCCTCTACCACGCTGTTGTAGCCACCCATAGAGACAACCAGGTCGGCGGCCGCCACCAGGCTGAGCACGGTTGTAGAGGATCCAATCACCTGCACGTTGGAGACCTGGTGGGCGCGGCGCTCGACGGCAGCCCGGTCAGTGGGCGACATCAGAGGCCCCATGACGACGACGGCCTCGCCGAACAGAAGATGGCGGAGGCTTTCCCACGCATCGAGGGCCGCCAGCAGCATGGGGGCCGCGTCACCGCCGCCGCCTGCCATCAGGAGAATCCGCCGGTCGCCAGCGCGACGGGCGCGGCTCCAGGCCTCCCGGCCCCTGACTGCCGGCTCCAGCCCGCGGTCCTTGGCGATATATCCGGTGAACCGGGTCCGCCGCACCAGGGACTCGGGGAACCCATATTCGTGCGCCACGTCAAAGAGCTCGCGACTGCCATAGACGAGGACCTGGTCGTAAGAGTTCTCGATGGTTGCATAGAGACCCTGCGCCTCCCAGGCGGTGCGTACGACCTCGGAGGCGTCCAGGATGTCTCGCAGTCCCAGCACGACCCGGGTGGAAGGCAGCTTCTCGCGAGCCATCTGCAGCGCGAGGGCCAGCTCGCCCTTCATGCCGAGCGGTGCGTGATCGACCAGAAAGACGTCAGGCCGAAGCCGAAGGAGGGTCGAGGCGATGATCCCCGCCCGTTCCGCTCGGACGGCCGACAGCGAACGCGGCTCGATCGGCTGGTACTCATCAGGGCCGACCTTGACCACCGGCGGGAGGTGGACCAGGGATACGCCTTCGGGAAGCGGCCATTGGTCGGCCACCGGAGATCCGGTCAGAAGGGTGATATGCAGCTGCGGCGCGCGCTGCCGCAGGCCGTGGGCGATGGTGGTGTTGCGACGCAGATGGCCTAGGCCGTAGGTGTCATGCGAGTAGAGAAGGACATGCGCGGCTCTGCCTTCGCTGACTCGCTCCCCAGGCGGGCTCGGCGCCATGGTTCCGCTCGCGTTGTGGCCACGCACCCGCGCCAGCTGCCACTCGACCTGATGCGCAAGGCCTTCTTCGATCCCCACCCTAGGCAGAGCCCCGAGCGTTTCCAGGCGATCGGTCGAGGCCTGGGTGTCGCGAGCGTCCCCTGGTGGGGCGGGGCGCTGCTCGATGAAGGCCTTTCGCCCGACGAGCCGTTCGATGATGGCAATCGTCTCGGCCACGGTCACCGAGGACCCACCACCCACGTTGACGGGGATGCCGGGCTCGCCCCGGGCCGCCGCGGCCAGCAGGGCGGTCACGATATCGCTGACGAAGGTGAAGTCCCGCCGCTGGCTGCCATCGCCGAACAACACCACGCGCTGCCCATGGGCGATGGCGTCGATGAAGCCGTGGAACGCCATGTCTGGTCGTTGGCGTGGACCGTAGACGGTAAAGAGCCGCAAGGCAACGATTGGCAGCCCTAAAGCCTTCCAGTAGACTCGACCGAGCAGCTCCGCGGTCAACTTGCTGACACCGTAAGGAGAAACGGGGAGCAGCGGACCGTCCTCTTGCATCGGGAGCGGGGCGTCGCCATACACGGAGGAGGACGAGGCCAGGACGACCCGTGCGGCCTGGCGTTTGAGGGCTGCCTCCAGCACCCGCTGCGTGGCCTCGACATTGGCGCGCGAGTAATCAACGAAGTCCTGGCCCCAGCTCGCCCGAACACCGGCCCGGCCAGCCAGGTGGAAGATGACGTCGCCGGGGCACAACACCTCGTCGAGAGCGAGCTCATTGAGGTCGGCCGGCAGGAGGTCGAAGCGCGGATGCGCACTGGCCCAAGCGATGTTCGCCCGTTTGAAAACCGACGGATACGACGGGGTGAACGCGTCGACCCCGACCACCTCATGGCCCTGCTCAAGCAACGCCTCCACGAGGTGCGAGCCGATGAAGCCGGCCGCGCCGGTTACGATCGCTCGATATAGAGGCGGATCAGCCGCCGGGCGTGTGCTCAGGCGTGTATTCACCTCGCGTTGCCGCATGATCGATCCCCGAACGTGAGGTGGGACCCCCCCAACCCCCAGATTAGGGAGCACGCCCTGACAAGAGGGCGACGGGTGGTAACGGAATCCGTAAGGTCGGGTTGCGATGGGAACGTTGCAGCTCCGATCACAGGATCCGAGTACGGCCTTGACCGACACCTTGGATATGCCTCCGACCCTTATGACGCGGGGGCCGAAGCCGATGCCATCGCGATCCTGACCGAGTGGGAGGAGTTCCGGACCTGGACCTCTAGCGAGTCCGGCTCGGGCTGCGCCGGCCGATCATCGTCGATGCCCGCAATATCTACAATCCGGAGGCGATGCGACGGCTAGGGTTCGATTACCGGGGAATCGGATGAGTCGCGAAGGATAGCGCACTCTCTTCGCCGGAGGCGACCCGTCAGAGTCGCCGCATAAGTATGCCCTGGCAATTTGGCGCCGTTTCGATCCACGACCGACTGCTTCCTCGCTTAAAAAGGATAGGGTCGTCAAGAATCGCACCGCCTTATTCAGGATTCTTGGAGTACCTTTCCACCTGATTTGCCTTGGAGCGCAAACCTCTTTTCGTGCGGCTAGACGGGTCTATCCGTCGTAGTGTCGGCTGCAGGTCAGCAAGCGCTTGCGATTGCCGGCCCGACGTTCAAAGGTCATCCGTAACTCTTTTCGAGGCATAAGCTACCCAAGATCCCTCGCGATCACCTTTGAGCCCGTCGATGCTCAGCGACGGATGACGCTCGTTCTGGTCCAGCAACCGCAGAGCCTTCCGGAAGAGCTTCCGATCAGCGTCTGCGAAGTCGCGGCTGGCGTAACTACTCAGAAATGTTTCCGTGAAGTCGAGGGTCTGATACTCGTAGTCCGGATCGGCTATCTTCCGAGCCGCTCCAACTTGCGCTCCCTAAGCCGACGGACGCGGCCCTCTCGAGAGTCGCGGTGGGCCTTCGCCAGAAGTCGACGGTGTGGTGCCGTATACGCCCAGGCGTCTTCGCGAGGCAGGGCGACCACAGACTTCAGAATGATCGCGTCTGGGGTAGTCTCCACCTGAAGCTCGGTCTCCTTAAGAAGCCCAAGTTCCTTACGCGCTTCTGTTGGCACAGTTATGCGACCCTCGGCGTTCATGCGGACAATGGTCTTCACGGGCTTAGTTCCTGTCAGGCGCCGGTATCGCGCCTTGCCGACGAATCGTCAAATCGGCGAATCGTCGCTACAAGTGGTTGTGCGTTCCAGCTGGGAAGTCTGCTTTTTCATCGCCGCCCGTTCGCAACATTCGAGCCTCTTCGGACGTGGTGCAGGGACGTGTCAAACGGGCTCAACGGACCGATAACGTATTCGCCTTCGACCCGAAAGTGGAGGCTGGAGCGGGTGACGAGACTCGAACTCGCGACTTCAACCTTGGGATGGTCTCCCGGTACGTGCACTTCGAGAAGTCAGACCTGCTTCGCGGCTGGGATCGCTACTTCGACGTGGGCCGGTCTTAGCGGAAGCAGGAAAATTCGGGTGCGCGTCGGCCGACGCTAGCGGAGCCCGCTCAGGTCAAGCGGCTGCCAAGTTCGCCCGCCGTCGTCGGTGGAGTAAAGGGGGGGACCGCCGTACGGGCCTCGCTTCTCACTTGTGACCCATACGTGGATCGGATCAGCGGCGCTTATCAGATCGGTGTTGGGCGGCGTGCTTGAGCAGCTCCAGGTCTTTCCGCCGTCCTCCGTGGTGAGCAGTCCACCTGGTCCACTCCCCCCGCCTGCGCCAAGGTTGAGGGCTAGCCAGCCACGCTGCAGGCTCGCGAAAACGGGGCCGACTAGCTGGCCGAAGCCGCAGCTGCCAACCGAGTCCTTCGGGTTTCCGAGGCTGGACCAGGACAGACCCCCATCGTCTGTTCGAAAGAGCTCATAGGTGCCGCAGGTACTCGCACTGCAGGACGTCCAGTCTGTCACCAAGAGCCAAGCGGTCTGCGTCGTCGCGGCATCCAGGGTCGTTGGAGACCCCCGGGTAGTGAGCCGACGGCCCGTTGTCCAGGTGTTACCTCCGTCGCTTGTGGCGCGGACCTCGACGGTGCCATCGGGATCGATGAGCGCCACCCAGCCGCGACTGGCGCTCGCGAAGCGGATCGCGGTGAGTTCACCCTCCAGGAGGGAAGTCCATGTAGCCCCACCATCGGTGGTCCGGCGGAGCGTCATCCGACACTCGGAGGGACACGCTGAGGGAGGGACTGTGAGAACCCAGGCAACCTGGCCGTCGACTGCTTGAAGCTGCCAGATCGCAGTCCTGGATTCTTGCGTAGGGATCGAGAGCACTTCTTGCCAAGTTCGGCCTCCATCCAAAGTACGCAGTACCAACCCACGGCACGGACCGGGTGGTGCATTTCGGCATCCGATGCGCGGAACGTCACGAGTCCGTCCCATTCCAAGTCCAGGTCACTCCGAGATCAGCACTTCTGGGATCTCGGTTACCGTACATGACCACCTGGTTGCGCTGCTCGTCATAGGCTATCAGCGGATTGCCGTGTCCAATAGTCAACGGACGGGATCCGCGAAGACTCCAGGTCGCCGATGAAGTGGCGTTTGGGGTTTGGGACTGCACCCCAGGGGTTGTTGGCGCAGACGTCGGGGATGGACAGGAGTCCGATATTGTCGGACTTGCGGTCCCGGACGGGGTTCCAGCAGACGGGGCGACCATTGGGTAAGCCGTGCCGGACGGGCTGCCCGTTGGGGAGGTGGTGGGGTTTCCTACAGGCCGGCCGCAGGCGCCAACGAGCAATAAAACGACCAGGGAAAGCCATCGGATCCGCGAGTGGGACAAGTCCATTACAGTGCGGCCCTTCATCACATGTGACCGTCAGCGCAGGCTGAACCCCGAAACCATTTCATCAAAGAGGACGGCATTGGCGTCCCGTGTGCCGACGTCGAAAGCCAGCAGCTGCAGGGCTAGGCATGCGCTCGACCCGGACGTTTGCACGAGAAAGCCAGATGTGCCATCTGGGCCACCGGGCGGGAGGGTGTACCTGATTGCAGGTTTGCCGGCGAGCGCTACCCGAGTCGATGCGCTGACGACTTCCTTCGGTGGCTGACACGGCTCGCTGCCGATGCTAGCAATCACCCATACGCCATTTCGGTCCATTTCCAACGGAGCGCCAACGTTCTCGTTCGAGAAGCCGCCGTCGAGGGAGTACCAATAGGGTGGGAGCCTGAGCTTGAAGCCCGGAGACGGGGTGGGGTCGTAAGTGCGCCAATTGGCCAGGCCGGTGGGCCACACGACCTCCCAGTCGCTGCCGGTCCAGTCCCAAAAGGAGGCGCCCCCGTTTCCGGTAAAGAGGCCACCGACTCGACCCGATACAGCCATTCGGGTGAGGAGCCCGTTCACGCTCGGAGAGTGCGCTATGTTCACCTGAGCCCAGCGGCTTCCGTCCCAGGCAAAGGTGCTAGCCGGACCTGCGAAGGCGATCACCCTTCTTGATACCGGGTCGTAAATAGCCGATGCGCTCTCCTCTGTCTGAGGCGCTGAGTCTGAATCTTTCAAAGTCCAGCTTTGACCATCCCAAATCCAGGTGTCTCGGAGATTCGCGTTGTTCGTTCGACCGCCCGCCAAAACCAGCTGACGATGAGCCTGGTCAAACGCTAGGATCCCGTCATAACGTGGACCGGGGGGAAGCCCCGTGCCAACCTGGATCCAGTCGGCACCATCCCAGGCCCACATGGTGAGCTGCATGAGCTTCAGTCCAGCCGAGGGGTTGGAGGAGTCGACGGTCGGTCCCACCAGCAGTACCCGGTGATGCGCCGGGTCCTCGGCAAGCATCGGATGGTAAATAGGCGGAGGACAGTGGGCGGGTGACATCTTGAGCCAC
>VBID01000080.1:0-3279 GCA_005880615.1 Chloroflexota bacterium | reverse complement strand
CACTTCGCGGTGGCTCGCTGATCTCTTCTGCGGAGCCTGGGGAAGCTGGCAGCGTGGTTGCTGGGGAGGCGAGGTCGACTGCTCTGGCCGTGCAACTGCTCGGCGTGGAGCTCGAGCTAGGCGTGGTGCTGGCGCTCTTGGGTCCCGAGCCACATCCCCACGCCATCGCCGCCAGCAAGGCTGCGGCAGCTGTAAGTCGGACCAGACCGGGGTTTAGAAGCATCGTCTCGCTCTTGCCGATACAACGGGGCCGCGTTGGCCTTGGTTTCGGCTCAGGGAGTCGCCAAGACTAGTTCCGCGCACGAGCCCGCCAACACGGGACCTGAGGGGTCAGTGTGAGGGAACCAGCAGGCGTTCAGATAATCCGGCTCTTGCGGGTAGATTCGGCTGCGTTCGGACGTTAGTACCCCAATTCAGCAGGGTTACGAGGCGGTCATTCGGTGGATTCCGCTCAAGCGCCTGCACGACCTTCAGCGCTGTTGTTGCCGATACGCGACGGCCGCTGATGACCGCCGGACCGTGGGCTCCGACAAACGGGCTTCGCGGGCCAAGTCAGTCTGCTGCCAGGCTCGCTTAGCGAGCTCCAGCAGATGGCCCCAGTCGATTCATTCAAGTCATCTGGTCGAAAACCGCCGGGTGCGGAAGCTGACACCGAAGGCCGAGTGGTTGTATCGAAGCGTGAGGCCGTCAGCTCTGACCATTCCGTGGACCTGCGAGCCCAGGACTGAGGCCATAAGCCAGCCGGCGCTGAACGGACAGGGTCGCTGTCTCGAGTAGCTGGTCGCCAGCTCCTGGCCCACGAGGGGTAATGGTCTCCACCAGCTTGAGGGTTTGCTCGGCAACGATGAGGGTGAACAACGTGAGCTCCTCGAGGAGAGCGCCCCGCTCGGTGTCGTCCGACTCGATGAGTGCCGAAGCACTCCTCGTCAGGCTGGTCCGGATCAGGAGCCGTGCCGCCTCGCTTAGGGAGAGCGAGTGCCGCAGCGCATACGGGCGGAGCAGCTCGGCCTCGGCTGCGCCCAGCCGGATTCGGGGGCCGTCCAGTCGAAACGGTTCTCGATGACCCCTCATTGAGGCTTCCGAGTCCGGGGTCGCGTTGGTGCCGGGTTGACGTCAGATTGATGCGGGGAAGGGGCCCCGCTTATCTTGATACATCCATCAGGATGGCCTGGCGGATGTAACGCACGCGCCACCGAGGAGCCCCTGACACTGCCACCGACGTCCGCGGTCATGAGAGTTTGGCGCCGGACTCCGGCCGACACCGTGGCATTACGGTAGGCCGAGACTTTGAGGGGCGAGGGGCTCATCCTACTCTGGTCATTGCGGTGTCTCATTCGTGTCCCCCTGCCATGCCCGTGGTCTTCTACCACCTAAGATGCGCGAGGGGCTCAAAATGTTAGGGGTCGGCGAAAACTGCTGGGCTCCGCGTGGGAAGGTAGCGCCCCAGAAGCGCCCTAGACGCGTCCTAGCAGGGTTGGGGCTCCGTATTCGGGACGCAGGTAGGGCCGCCCCAGATGGGCCCTATGGTGCCTCGCCTGGGCGCAAGCGCATGATGTTGCATCAGCCCGTGCCTCAACGGGGCCAAGTCGGGCTCGATCGACCAGGCGAAACTGTGGCCTTGGGGAGTGACGTTATACAGGCGGATGGACATGATGCGCCACGGCCGCCATCTGGTCGTGCTTCTGGTCTTGATCTTGGTGGCGGGGGCGGCGAGTGGATGTGGTGCCAGACCGGCTGGCCAGGCGCCCTCTCCCACTCCAAGTTCAACCCCGGCGACCGCCTCAGCGACCACCAGCCCCAGCACTACCCCGGTTAGCGTGGACTTCACACTGAGCGGCTCCTACTCGGCACATATCACGCAGGCATCAGTGAAGTCGGGCGAGTCGGACGGAAGCGGACTGGTTTGCCAGAGGCCGAATGGACCAATCAGCACGATCTTTCAGAGCCAAGTGAACGGGGAGGCAGTGGCCATCCAGGTGATCGCGCGTGAGCCGAAAGTTGGCACAAACAGAGGTGTAATCGTGGTAATGCCTCCGCAGTCTCGAGCCACGCCCTCACCTTCCAGCGCGTTCGGCGGAGAGACGGTGAGCTGGAGCACTTTCAACGGCACGGTTACCCTGCTAACAGACGGCATGTCTGCATCGGTCCAAGGCGATCTCGCCCAAGGTGGGGGACCTGTGGCTGAGCACATCAGCGGCTGTTGGCTGTGTGGCTAGTGGTCTGCGGCTAATGCCTAGGCTTGGCGGTCGAGTACGCCACTGGCTAGTCAGCGTGCGGCAACGCGAACCGGGGCCAGTTTGACCGAAACCCCAACCAGCCCACCCACGTTATACGGGTGGAGGACACGGTGCACCGACGTCGCCTAGCACTTCTCGTCGTCGCTGCCTCGATCGCGGCGGTAGGGTGCTCTTCGCCACCGCCGGCGCCGTCGCCTTCGCCAGTCGCCGCGCCGGTCGCTCGGTGGCTGGGCGCCTTCTTCTACGATCCCCAAGCCCACCGGGTATTCATGTACGGAGGCCAAACCTTGACCCTTCCAATCGGGCACGTGACTAATCCGACCTTGGACGTGTCTGACATGTGGGCCTGGAATGGACGGAGCTGGACATTCGTGCCGCCGCCCAGCGATGGTCAGCTGCCTATGGCGCGCGCGCGAGAACTCACCGCTTATGATCCCGACCACAAGCGCATCTTGCTCTTCGGGGGCACCGACGGTCAGAGAGCTTTTGGTGATTACTTGAGCGAGGTCTGGAGCTGGTCCGGCGGGCAGTGGAGCCGCTTGCCCGACGCCCCCATCGTTGCGACCAGCGACGGCGGAGCTATGGCCTACGATCCCAGTCGCCACGAGCTCGTTGTCGTAACCATGCCTCCGACTTTTCACTGGGGCCCCGACGACCCGAATGCCTTTCCGCTTGACACGTGGCTGCATAACGACCAGGGTTGGCGCCAGGTCCGGTCAAAACACACGATGCTTTTTGACCCGGTGAGTATGATCTTCGATTCCAGACGTGATCGGATCCTCGCCTCGCGTGAGACCCGGAACGGCACGGAGATCTGGAGCTGGGACGGGCAAGACTGGAACCTCACCGCAGACCGCTTACCAGGGGCGAGAGCCGTACTGGTTGATGGCGGTGATCTCGGCATCCTCGCCATCGACTCCACTGGCCTTCCTGGCGGGCCCCGCCCCGTGTACAGGCTCGAGGGCGATCAGTGGGTCGTTGCCGGGCCCGTTACCACCGGACCCAGCCTGGCCTTATCGCCCGCCTATGACCAAAGCCGTCG
>VBID01000214.1 GCA_005880615.1 Chloroflexota bacterium | reverse complement strand
CGGGGCTGTTCGGAGGGGCGCTCTCATAACCTGAAGCTCAGGGCCTTGTGCGAGGCGCCTGCGCCGCCATCATGGCGCTGCTCTTCACTGCCGGATCGGCGTCATCCTGGAGGGCGCGCAAGATCGCGGCCGGGACGCTCTTGTTCCTGGCCACCTCCCGGCGCACCGCGCTGTCGGAATCGCGCGCCAGCCTCGCGAGGAGCGCCGTCGGGGTGACGGCGTTGCCGGCAACGCCGCTCCTCACCGTCTGCGCGAAGCATGGACTGGCAGTCCGATACCTCAGGATGTGCGGGAAGGAGGGGCTGGCTACCTGGGCATCCCCGGAGAGCGCTTCGAGAACGTCCGCCGGCGCCTGCGCGTGCGTCGCGACCTGATAGCGCACGTGCGGTGAGGAGTCGCGAGCGAGACCCGGACCAGGCGGATCAGCCTGTCGACCATGACCTCCCGGACGATCAGCTCTTCCTTTCGCGCCTTCGGGAGTTTCTTGATGGTGCCTTCAACTCTCAGCGCAAGGCCCTTGGAGCCGATGACCCTCTGAAGGACAAGATGAAGCGGTCCCTTCCCTCGAAGAGATTTCGCACCTTTACCGCTCTTCCCCGCATGTTCCGCAATCCGATGACGCACGTCGGTCGCGATGCCCGTATAGAGAGCGCCATCTCGACGCCGCACGACATAGACCGACCATCGACGTAAGACGGATCGCCGTCGCGCAAAGCGGGGTGGACCAGACATCATGGGCCGGCTCTCCCATCCAACCAGACGCCCCTCAGTCTTATGATAGGGCATGCATCCAGTCGTCCGCCTCGAGAAGGTCAGTCGCTGCTTCGGCAAGGTCCGTGCGCTGGACGAGCTGTCCCACGAGTTGGCCAACGAAGAGGTCTGCTTCCAGCCGGGCCTCGAAGCCGGTGCAATCACGCTCTTCGAGGCGTGGCACTGCCTGCCGCTCGACTCGGCTGCCGTGGGAGGGGCCGGCGCAGCGCGGGCGGCCGTCAGGTCCTGAGGACGCCATCCTTGCGCATCTCGCGCACGGCATGGTGGGCGGGCAGGCCGTTGACGCCGCCCCCGGCGTGGGTGGCCGACGACGCCTGGTACAGGCCGCGGATCGGCGTCCGGTAGTCGGCGTAGCCGACGGCGGGACGCAAATGGAAGAGCTGGTCGACCGTCAGCTCGCCGTGGAAGATGTTGCCGCCGAGGATGTGGTACTCGTGCTCCATGTCGTACGGGCCGATGATCTGGCGGTGCAGGATCGAGCCCTTGAAGTTCGGGGCCACCCGGTCGAAGCGGTCGATCAGCCGGTCGGCATAGGCCTCGAGCTCGGCGCGGTGCGGCTCGCGGCTCCAGCTCTCCGGCACCCATTGAGTGAACATCGACATGATGTGCCGGCCGGGTGGCGCGAGGGTGTTGTCGAATACCGTCGGGATCTCGCAGTCCGAGAACGGCCGCGCCGCCGGCCGGCCGGCTCGCGCATCCTGGAAAGCGCGCTCGAGATAATCGATGTCGTCGAGGATCGAGATGGCGCCGCCGTGCACGTCGGGGTCGAACCCGGGGTTGGCGCTGAACTCCGGAAGCTCCGCCAGCGCCAGGTTGATCTTCACCGTCCCCGAGCGCGACCGCCAGTTTTCGATGTCGGCCACGAAATCGGACGGCAGCTCCTTCTTCTCAATCTGGCGGAGGAAGGTGATCTGCGGGTGGCAGGTCGTGACCGCCAGAGGGGCCGCGACCTCCTCGCCCCCCTTGACCACCACTCCGGTGACGCGGCCCTCTTTGATCAGCACCGTCTCCACAGGCGAATTGACCCGGACCTCGGCGCCGAACCCTTCCGCCGCGTGCCGGATGGCGTCGGCCACCGCTCCCATCCCTCCCTCCGGCATGCCCCACGAGGCGACCTGGCCCTCGGTCTCCTGGCCGGTCGAATGATGCATCAGCACATAGGCGGTGCCTGGGGCGAACGGCCCGGCCCAGGTGCCGATGATGCCGTTGATCGACAGCATCCCCTTGACGACGGGGCTTTCGAACCAGCGATCGAGCAGGTCGGCGCAGCTCATCGTGAACAGGCGCGTGATGTCGGCGACGGTCCGCTCATCGATCGCACCGCGCTTCTTGAGCGTCCAGGCGAGCATCCCCACGTCCTTGATGTCCCGCAGCTTGAGAGAGCCCAGGTGCGGCGGGGTGTGGTCGAGCAGCGGGTGCATGATCGACGCGATGCGTCCGATCCACTCGTAGTAGGGGCCGATCCGCTCGCCGTCTTTCCTGGAGAACTGGCCGTAGGAGGCGTAGGTCGCGGGATTCGTGCCGCTGTCGATGATCGAGCGGCCATCGGGGTGCGGCAGGTAACCCATCCCGAGCGGGTTGATCTTGTAGCCGTGCTTCTTGAGCCCGAGGTCGTCGACGATGTACGGTGGCATCAGGCTCATGGTGTACGACAGCGTCGTGACCTTGAACTCGGGGGCCTCGGGCCACGGTTGCGACGTGTCCGCAGCGCCGCCGGTCTTGTGCCGCGCCTCGAGGACGACGACTCGCTTGCCGTATTTGGCGAGATAGGCCGCGGCGACGAGTCCGTTGTGGCCGCCGCCGATGACGACGGCGTCGTAGCGTTTCGCAGGCATGCGACCGTCCTCCTCCGGGAATGAGCGATGGGCGCGCCGATTCTATGTCGGAGGAGATTCCGGCGGCTGCGGATTCTTGCCGGCGGCCCTCCTGGTGAAACGGCCCGCAGGAGCCTCCCGGCACCGAACGCGAGGTATACTTGCGCTCGCCGTGACCCCGAACCGCAGCCACACCTATTCGGAGGAGGAACCGCTATGCGCAAGCTCGCTGGATTGATGTGCTCCGCCGCCGTGATCGTGCTCCTGGTCACAACGGCGTCCGCTCAGACGGGTAAGCAGCCACCGCAAATGACTCCCGAGCAGAAGGCCGAAATGGAGGCGTACATGAAGGCCGGCACGCCGGGCGCCCCGCACCAGACGCTGGCGTCCGCGGCGGGGACCTACGAGATGAAGATCCGGAGCTGGCACGAGGCCGGGGCCCCCGCGATGGAGGACACCGGAACGGCGACGCGCGTCATGACGCTCGACGGACGCGTACTGGTCGAGGAGGTCACTTCGTCGATGATGGGCACGCCCTTCACCGGTCACGGCATGATGGGCTACGACAACGTGACCGGCAAGTACTGGTCAACGTGGAACGACAGCATGTCGACCGGCTTGATGGTGAGCGAAGGGGCCTGCGATGCGCAGAGGAATTGCACCTTCACCGGCCACTGGAACGACGCGGTGAAGAAGACCCCGGTCAAGGCGCGGATGACCACCCGCTGGACGAGCCCGACGACCGAGATCTTCGAGATGTACGCGCCGGGCAAGGACGGCAAGGAGATGAAGATGATGGAGATCACCTACACCAAGAAGTAGCCGTCATCCTCGAGCGTCCCGGGCGCGCTCGCCGCAAGGAAGCGGCGGTCCGCAAGGGCCACCGCCGCTATTCGGCGCGCAGCGCGATCATCGGGTCGACGCGCGTGGCGCGCCGCGCGGGGACGAAGCTGGCGACGAGCGAGATGATCGCCACGAGCGCGACGACGGCCGCATAGACGAGCGGATCGCGCGGGCTGACACCGAACAACACGCTCTGAATGCCGTCACCCGCTACCCCGACCAGCGCCAGCGTCATCAGGACTCCGAGCGCGACGCCCGATCCGGCCAGAAGCGACCCCTGGCCCAGCACCATGCGGAGGATCCGCCGGCTGTCCGCGCCCAGGGCCATCCGCACCCCCATCTCCTGCGTCCGCTGGCTGACCGAGAACGACATGACGCCGTAGATCCCGACCCGGGCGATCACCGTGGCGACCACGCCGAAGATGGCGAACATGACGGCGATGATGCGGCTCTGGCTCAAGAAGCCGGCGATGTTACGCCTGGGCGTGTCGACGAAGTAGAGAGGCAGGTTCGGGTCCACCTTGGCGACCTCGAGACGCAGCGGGTTGGCCAGCGTCTCGGCCCCCATGCCGCCGCGTGGCTTCACGATGACCGTGGCGAACTGGCTGACACCCGACTCCGGCGTCACCGGGCCGCTCGCGGGCGAGTAGAACGGCACGTAGAAACCCGTTTCGTCCACGTTCGGAATGTTGAACGGCGGCATCATCCGCACCGTCTTGACGACCCCGACGATGGTACGCCACGGGCCAGGCTGCAGGGAGTTGCCGTCCAGGGCGCGGAACCGCCGGCCCAGCGCACTGTCGTTGCCGAAGTGCTTCCGCGCGAACGCCGCATTCACGATGGCCACCGGCAGCTTGGTGTCGAGATCATCGTCGTCGAACCGGCGGCCCTCGATCAGCTTCTGGCCGATGACGTCGAAGTAGCCCGGTGTGACCTGCTCGAAGTTGGCGTTCGGCCGGTCGCCCTTCTCCCGGTATGTCTTGCCTTCGATCTCGATCGGCCCGCTCCCCGAGAAGACCATGCGGAACCGGTTCGTGAGGGCCACCGCCTCGAACTCCGGATCAGCGCGCAGCTCGCGCACCAGACGGTCGAAGAAGAGCTTGCGCGCGTCCTGCGACGGATAGTCGCCGTCCATCAGCCCCATCCGGGCCGACATGACGCCTTCCGTGTCGTAGCCATAGTCGATCGTCTGCTGCTTGACGATCGATTGCATCTGCAGGAGCGAGCCGATCAGAAGGACGCACGTCACCGCAACCTGGAAAACGACCAGGCCGCGCATGACCAGCCTGGTCCCGCGGCTGGTGCCTCCCCGACCGCCCTCCTTCAGCACCGCGGCCACGTTGGCGCGCGAGGCCATCCAGGCAGGCAGCAGTCCGGAGACGACCGCGGCCGCGAGCATCGCCCCCACGCTGAAGACCAGCACGCGACCGTCGATGTCGAACGTCATCCATGAGGGCGGCGGGAAGTCAAAGTTGCGCACCGTCGTCGACAGCAGGTCCGTGCAGTAATAGGCGAGGCCCACGCCGAGCGCCGCGCCGACGACCGTCACCAACAGACTCTCGGTGAGCATCTGGAGGATCAAGCGGCTCCGACTCGCGCCGAGCGACGAGCGGATGGCCAGCTCCCTCGCCCGCAGGGTCGCCCGGGCGAACTGCATGTTCATCACGTTGACGCAACCGATCAGCAGCACGCCCACGCAGAAGCCCAGCATCGTGAGCAGAGTGCCGCGCAGCGGAAGCGGCGTGTACGTCTTGAGCAGGGGCTCCACCTGGCCCGTGTTGAACTGCTTGTTGGTGTCCGGATACGCCTCCGCAAAGTGCTTCGCGAGCGCCGACACCTCGGCGTTGGCCTGGTCCAGCGAGACGCCCGTCTTGAGCAAGGCCAGCACCGACGGATTGACGTTGCGCGGGTCATTGCGCTCGCGCACCGGGAACTCGCTGTAGAGCGGCACATACAGCTCCTCGTTGACCGGAAACGCGAACCCCTTGGGCATGACGCCGACGATCGTCGCCGGCGTCCCGTTGATGCGCAGGGCCTTGCCGATGATGTCCACGGCACCGCCGAAGCCGCGCTGCCACAGGCCGTAGCTGATCAGAGCGACTTTTTCGGCGCCGGCCACGTTGTCCTCCGGCCTCAAGTCGCGACCCATGATCGGCGTGATGCCGAGAATGCGCATGTAGGCGTCCGTCACGTAGGCGCCCGTGTACCGCCGCGGCACGCCGTCGATCGTCGCGTTGACGGTAGAGCCGCTCATGTACCCGGCCATGAGCTCGAAGGACCGCTGCTTCGGCCGCAGCTCCTCGAAATCCATCGCCGACACCTGGCCATTCTGGCCGAAGAAGTTCTTGCTGGTCGGATCGATGAGGTTGACGCTGACCAGCCGGGCCGCGTTCGGAAACGAGAACCCGCGGAGCATGATCCCGTTCACGACGCTGAACATCGTGGTGACGCCGCAGACGCCAAGGGCGAGGACGGTGATCGCCAGTGCGCAGAAGCCCTTCTCCCGGAGGAGAACGCGAAGCCCGACGCGGAGATCCCGGACGAACGTGTCGGTGACCATGCTGCTGGCGCCGTCGATGGCCCCCATCACGCCCGCTCAACGCTATCGTATTTCGTGATATACAACACGCCCCCCAATCGGAGGACCGGACATGCAGGTCGTCCATCAACTTGTGCGGGCGATCGTCGTACTGACGGCGTTTCAGAGTGTGGCGGCGGGGACCCCCGCAGCGAGGCCGGCACCTCCAGAGGTCAACGTCTATGCAGCCGCCAGCCTTCGCGATGTCCTCCGGCAGCTCGCACCGGTCTGCGAAGAAGCGGTCGGGGCGCACTTGGTCTTCAACTTCGGCGCCTCGAACGATCTCGCCCGGCAGATCGAAGCGGGGAACAAGGCCGACGTGTATTTCTCAGCAGATGAGGCCTGGATGGACCATGTCGCCCGGGCTGGTCTCGTGGACTCCGAGTCGCGGCATTCATTGCTCTCCAACCGGCTCGTCGTCGTTGGCCTCAAGGATACCCGACTGAACGTTCGGTCGGCTCGAGATCTCGTAGGGCCAGACGTACGGCGGATCGCGCTGGCCGACCCGGGGGCGGTTCCCGCGGGCAAGTATGCGAAGGCGTGGCTCGAGAAAGCTGGGCTCTGGGACGGCATCAGAGATCGCGTCTTGCCGGGGATCGACGTGCGTGCCGCGCTGGCGGCGGTCGAGGCCGGCGGCGCTGAAATAGGGGTGGTCTACAGGACGGACGCGGCCATGTCGAAGAGGGTGCGCATCGTGTACGAGGTCCCGGAAGCCGAGGGGCCACGCATTTCGTATCCTGTCGCCGCCATGCGTGACCGGCCGCGACTCGACGTCGCCCGGCGCGTCGTGGCCTGCCTCTCGGGGCCCGCGCCGGCGGCCACGTTCGAACACTACGGCTTCATCGTGCAGGGCCAGCCTCATTGAATTCGCTCTCTCTCGGCCAGGCTAACCCAGCACGCGGAGGTGCTGCTTGAAGCTCAGACTCTGCAAGTGGGCGGTGATTGCGATGCTCATGCTTTCGCTCGGAAGTCCCAGCCGCGCCTGGGTTTCATTGGTGGACAACGACAAGGGGAAGCTCGAGCTCGAAACCCGACTCATGTTCTGGGGCGTCTCTGCGGGTCGTGATGACGTCCCCTCCGGACCTGTTCAGAGCGAAAACATCAATGATTTCTTCGTGCGCCGCGCTCGATTCCTCGTGCGTGCCAAGGCTTCGCCGAAGCTCGATATCTACCTCCAGCTGGGGCAAGACAACGCCGGCAGCAAGGTCCTCAAACCCGACGCGGGATTCCGCATCAAGGACTTCTATCTGAACTACAAGAGGGCTGAAGGGCTTCAGCTCCTGGTGGGCCAGTTCAAGGTCCCCTTCCTGCGTCAGAACCTCGAGTCGGGATTCAATCAGCTCCTGGTCGACCGGGCGACCCTCCCCTCGCTGCGCCCGGCACTCGAAGGACAGCGTGACGAGGGAGGCATGATCTGGGGAAACCGCAAAGGTTTCCAGTACCGTGTCGCGGTCTTCGATGGCTCCGACCAGGACGCCACCAACAACCGAAGCAGTTTCCGGGCCGCAACCCGCCTTTCGTACAACTGGTTCACCCCCGAGCCGGGCGTCGGCTACGCGGGCACGACTATCGGCGAGAAGCGCATCCTCCAGGTCGGCCTCCAGGGAGATACACAGAATCACCGGATGGATTCCAAGGATGACGCTGGTTTCACCACCCTGAGCCGGGACTATCGGGCATGGGC
>VBID01000184.1 GCA_005880615.1 Chloroflexota bacterium | reverse complement strand
CAATGAAGCCTGCCCCGCCCGTCACAAGCAGGTGGCGCAACGGTGTCGTCATCAGGCTGGCGTCACCGCCGCGGGTTTGTTGGCCCCGTGCTGGCGGACGAAGTCGTTGACCGCATAGTAGGCGTCGATGGACTCTCCTGCATCGCCCCAGAACCCAGTCAGCACGTCGTATTCCATGGTGCCCTGGGTGATGAACCAGTTGTTGACGTCGGTGATCTCGAGCTCGCCACGGCCGGAGGGCTCAAGCCTCCCGATCACGTCGAAGACCTCGGCGGGATAGAAGTAAATACCGGTGACACCATAGTGACTGGGCGGGTCCTTGGGTTTCTCCAGGATCCGCTTGATTCGCCGGTCGCCGTCGAACTCGGGCACGCCCAGGTGCCGTAGGTGCTCGACCTCGGGCGTCTCGGCGAGGACAACCCGGGCACCCTTCGACTGCCGCTCAAATCGTTCGACGCAGGGCCGAATGGAATGCTCGACGATGTTGTCTCCGAGAATGACCACTACCCTGTCGCCGTCCACGAACCGGTGGGCCAGCCCCAACGCTTCCGCGATCCCGCCGGGCCGCTCCTGGTAGGCGTAGAAGAGCCGGTCGATCCCATACTCGTGGCCATTGCCCAGCAACCGGAGGAACTCGCCCGCGTGGGTGCCGCCCGTCACCACCATCACCTGGGTAATCCCGGCCTGGACGCAGGCTTCGATGGCGTAGGTCACCATGGGCCGGTCGTAGATGGGCAGCAGGTGCTTGTTGGTGATCCGGGTCAGGGGGTGGAGCCGGCTGCCGGTGCCGCCCGCGAGAATGACGCCCTTCACGGCTTCGGCCCTACGCCCGGCCGTGAATACTCGAAGGCCGGGTTCTTCGCGTACTCGCGGAGGCTCATTCCGCGGGTGTCTTTAGCTGACACAATGGGGTCTGGGATCGGCCAGTCGATGCCGATCTCGGGGTCGTTCCAGGCTATCGTCCGCTCCGCGGCCTGCGTGTAGTAGCCGGTGCGTTTGTACTGGACTTCCGCCCACTCGGAGAGCGTCAGGAAGGCGTGGCCGAACCCGGCCGGCACCATCAGCTCGCGCAGGTTCTCCTGGCTCAGTTCCACGCCGACCCATTTGCCGAAGGTGGGCGAGCCGACTCGAAGATCCACAGCCACGTCAAGGATACTGCCCAAGGGGCAGCGGACCAGCTTCCCCATTGGTGCCGACCGATCCTGGAGGTGGATGCCGCGCAGCACCTTGTGCCGCGAGCGGGAGTGGTTGTCCTGGACGAAGTCGTCTGGTAACCCGGCCTGGGCAAACTGCTGCTTCTGGTACGTCTCCATGAAATAGCCACGGTCGTCCCGGTGGACCTCGGGCTCGACGACCACCACACCCTCGAGGTCGGTCTTTTGGACCTTGATCAGCGGAGGCGCTCCTCCAGGGCGCGCCGGAGCCCCGTCAGCGGCACCCGAACCTGGGTCATGTCGTCGCGGGCCCGGATGGTGACCGCCTGGTCCTGGCCGGTCTCGAAGTCGACCGTGACCGCGAAGGGGGTGCCGATCTCATCCTGGCGCCGGTAGCGCTTGCCGATGGACTGGGTGTCGTCGTATTCGGTCCGGAAGTGGGGGCGGAGCTCGTGCTCCAGCTGGCGGGCCGTCGCCGTGAGCGGCTCCTTCCGTGAGAGCGGTAGGATGGCCACCTGGACGGGGGCGATCGCCTTGTTCAGTCGCAGGACGACCCGTTGCTCGCCGCGTACCTCTTCCTCGGCGTAGGCGTCGAGTAGGAGGGTGAGCATGGTCCGGTCTACCCCGACAGACGGTTCCACCACGTGCGGGATGTACCGCACCCGGGTCAGGTCGTCGAAATAAGAGAGGTCGCGGCCGGAGGCCTGCTGATGCTGGCGGAGGTCATAGTCGCCCCGGGCCGCGATCCCTTCCAGCTCCGACCAGCCGAAGGGAAACTCGTATTCCACGTCGAAGGCCGCCGTGGCGTAGTGGGCCAGCTCCTTCTTGCCGTGCTCGCGGAACCGCAGCTTCTCGCGGCGGATGCCGAGCCCCAGATGCCACTCGAGCCGCTGGGTCTTCCAGTACTCGAGCCACTTCATCTCGTCGTCGGGCGGCACGAAGAACTCGAGCTCCATCATCTCGAACTCGCGCAGCCGGAAGATGGAGTTTCCGGGCG
>VBID01000134.1 GCA_005880615.1 Chloroflexota bacterium | reverse complement strand
CAGGTCGGAAGCGAGCATGAGCTCCGGCATGTTGTCCACGAAGCCGAAAACGTGGACCCCGGCGTGGCTCTCCTCGCGCAGGCGGCGGGCCAGTCGCTCGTTGCGCCCGCACACGGCGAGCACCTGCAGGTCGAGCGGCAGCGCCGCCAGGGCGCGCGCGTAGCGATCGAGCGGCTCCGTGCCGTCTCCCCCGCCGACCAGTAGCACGGTGGGCGCATACGGTCGGAGCTTCAGCGCTTGCCGGGCGCTGCGGCGGTCGGGGTAGCGGCGGATCGCATCCGCGAGCCGGGGATGCACCGGGAGGCCGGCCCGGAACAGCCGAGCCTCGGGGATGCCGCGCTGCCGGCAGAGGGCCATGGCTGGCTCCGACGGACAGATGACAAACGACGCGCGCGGGTCTGTCCAAGCGTGATGGAAGTCGATCCAGTCGGTAATCACGGTGACCAGCGGGACCGCCCTGGGAAGGACATCGAGAGCGACGTGATTGAGCAGGGGATGGAAGCTGGCCACCAACGCTGGCGGCGGATCCAACAGCTGGCGCATGCGGGGGCGCAGCCCACGCCCCAGGGTGCCCTGAATGGTGCGTACCGTGGGGGCGGCATTGGTGACGTGGTACCCGAGCGCCCAGAGAGCGGGGGCGTGGCGCGTGATCGGGCCGTAGAGCGCGGTCACCCGGCGGGCCAGGATGCCGGCCTCGCGCGACATCGGGTCTTCCAGATCAAGGGTGAAGCGCTGCGGGGCCACTCGCTCGAAGGCGGCTTGCACGGCCTCGGCCGCCACCCGATGACCAGCACCGGTTTCGGAGAACAGGAAGACCAGCCGGGGCCGGTCGGTTAGATCAGCCGTTCGGCCGCCTGCATTTGCGCGCGTGTGCCGATGGCTACCAGCAGGTCGTCGGTTTCGAGCACCTGGGTGTCGGCGGGATTGAGGCGCAGCTGCCCGCTGCGCTTGCGGATGGCGAGCACGTTGGCCCCCACCGCGCGGAGGCCGGAGTCGGCCAGGGTGGTGCCCAGCAGCCGGGACCCCGACGGCACCAGCAGCTCCTCGATCACCAGGTCGATGTTCTCGCCCTGCAGTACGGTGTCCAGCAGATCGACCGCCACCGGATGGATGGCGAGCGCCGCCATCCGATGGGCGCCCATCAGATAGGGGGAGACCACCTGGTTCGCGCCCGCGCGTCGCAGCTTCTCGGTTGAGTCCTGGAAGGAGGACCGGGCCACGATGAACAGCGCCGGGTTCAGGGCTCGGGCGGTCAGGGTGATGAAGACGTTGCGCTCGTCCGAGTCCACCGCGGTGACCAGTCCCTTGGCTCGCAGGATACCGGCCTCCAGAAGCGCCTCATCGGAAGCCGCGTCCCCCGCGACGAACAGGATCTGGCTGGCCCGCAGCCTGGTCAGGGGCTCCGGGTTGGCCTCGACCACGACGAATGGCGTCCCGCTCTGGGTAAATTCCGCGGCCACGCCGGTCCCCATCCGGCCGAAGCCGCAGACGATGTAGTGATCGGTCAGGCTCTCGACCCGGCGCTCCATTCGACGCCTCCTAGCGTAGCTGGCGATCTGTCCCTCGACGAGCAGCTCGCCGAAGATCCCAAACGTATACAGCATGGTGCCCACCCCGCTGATGATCACGGTCATGTTGAAGATGCGGCCGGCGTCGTCCAGGGGGTGGACCTCCTGGTAGCCGATGGTGGTGACCGTGGTCAGCGTCATGTAGAGCGCGTCGATCAAAGACCAGTGTTCCAGCAGCATGTAGCCGGCAATGGCGTAGGCGAAGACCAGGGCCAGGGCCAGAAGGGGAAGCCGAAATCGGCGGAGGGGGCTGTGAGCGGGGATGGGGGTTTGACCTGGGGCTCGGCCGGGTACCGAGATGATGTCACACCGTAACATACGATCTCGACCCTCACAATCCCGTACCCACCCTGCCGCCGATCCAGAATTGACCGGCAGCGGCCTGGTCGAGGACGATGTGAGGAGCGCCCGGCGACCGAACGTCACAGGAGGCACTACGACAGACCGTCGGCCACTGGCCATCGTCAGCGTCCATGCCTCGCCGCTTGCGGCCCTGGGCTCGCAGGAGAACGGCGGGATGAACGTGTACGTGCGCGCCGTCTGTGAGGAATTGAGCCGGCATGGCGTCCCGACCGAGGTGTTCACCCGCCGCACCGACACCGGCCCGGACCGGGTCCGGCTGGCGGATCTCAGCTGGGTAACGCGCGTCCCGGCCGGCGATCCGGCCGCCTCGGCCAAGGAGGACCTCTTCGACCTGCTTCCGGCCTTCACCCAGGCGGTCCTGGCGGAGCAGGAGCGGCGCGGCGTGGACTACCAGCTGATTCACAGTCACTACTGGCTCTCCGGCTGGGTGGCGCGGCAGCTGAAGGCAGAGTGGCGGGTCCCCTGGTTTCACACGGCGCACACGCTGGCCCGGGTCAAGAATGAGCGGGCGGCCGCCGGATCCTTAGCCGAGCCCGAGCATCGGATCGCCGTCGAGCAGGCCGTGGTCCGCGATTCCGACCGGCTGGTCGCCTCGACCATGGCGGAAGCCGAGGACCTGATTCGCCTGTACGGGGCCGACTGGTCGCACCTGACGGTGGTCCCACCAGGTGTCAGCCTCAAAATGTTTGGACCGCGACCCACCAGGGAGCTGCGGCTCCGGCTGGGCCTGCTCGACACGCGGGTGATCCTGTTTGCTGGCCGGTTGGAGCGACTCAAAGGCGCGGAGACGCTGCTGGAAGCCTTCGCGCTCCTGCAACGCCGGCCCCCGGTGAGCCAGCCAATGGCTTTGATCGTGATTGGCGACGACAGCCACAACGGGGCCGTCGAGAGCCGCTCCGAGGGGGGAGAGCGGCGCCGGCTGGAAGCCCTCGCCGCCCGGCTGGGGATCGCCGGCTCCGTTCGGTTCATGGGGGCGGTGGCGCAGGGCGCGCTGGCCACCTACCTGAGCCTGGCGGACGTCTGCGTGGTTCCCTCGTACACCGAGTCCTTCGGGCTGGTGGCGCTGGAGGCCGCCGCCTGCGGCACCCCCGTGGTGGCCGCCCGGGTAGGCGGCCTGCCGGCCATCGTCAAAGACGGGCTGACGGGCTACACGATCCCGGGCCACCAACCGGCCCTGTACGCGGAGCGGATTGGCCAGCTGCTCCAGGACGACGAGTTGCGCCGCTGCTTCAGCCGACGTAGCCGAATGGTCGCCACCCAGTTCAGCTGGGAACGGACCGTCGAGCGCCTGCTGGAGGAATACCGCCGGGCCGAGGAAGTCGAGCTCCAGCCGGCCGTCAGCCGCTAACCGCCCCCTCCCGTTCCTGAAGGAAGGGGAACACCAACCCTGAGGTTGACAGCCTGTCCAGGATTTGATTGAATGACCAAACACAGTTGACTGACCATTCAATCAACCAGGAGCGCCACACCCGGGGAGGGGACCAGACCCGCGATCGGATCGTGGAAGCGGCCTACCGTGCCCTGCTGAAGCAGGGGTATCACCAGACCTCCATGAAGGACATTGCCGCCGAAGCCGGGGTGGCGCCCGGCCTGGCCCACTACTACTTCGAGAGCAAAGAGGACTTGCTGGTGGCGGTCATCGAGCGGGCCTGCCTGCCGCTCAAGCAGGAATGGGACGCGCAGCGCCGCCTGCTGGGAGGCGAGGCGCCCAGCCCGGAGCAGGCCCTGTCGCAAGCCCTAGCGGGCTTCCAGTTCGCCAAGGAGGAAGTGCGGCGGTTTCTGGACATGCACCGGCTGGTGTTCGACATGTTTGGGGTGGGGCTGCACAACCCACGCATTGCCGCCGCCGTGGCGCGATTCATCAATGAGCGGCGCGAGGATATCGCGCTGGTGGCCCGCGCGGTGGTGGCGGCTTCGGCGGTCAAGCCGGCCTCGGACCCGGAGGCGCTGGCGGCCGCCGTCTGGGGAGCCATGAACGGCATCGTCCTGCAGAAGTTGATGGACCCCGACTTCGATTCGGATGCGGCGATCAACGCGCTCTCCGAGATGGCGTTCACCCTGGCCGCGGTCCCGGTGCCCGCCAGGATCAGCGAGGGGAGGGAGTAGCGATGTTCGCGGCCTGGGGTCGATTCGTCTATTGGTTTCGGTGGCTGGTGCTGGGCTTCTCGGGCCTCATGCTGACGGCGTCGATCGTGGCGTTGAGCCAGGGCGGGACTCTCCAGAACACCAGCCAGCCCGGGCTCGAGTACGCGCGAGCCGCCAGCCTGATCGCCAAGGAACTGCCGCAACCGGGCGGGTCGTCGTTCGACCTGATCTTCCGCAGCGATGCGCTCACCGTGCGGGATCCGGCATTCCGAGCCGCTATGGATTCCGCCCTTGCCCCACTACGGGCCGACTCCCGGGTGGACCTGGTCAGCACTCCGTATTCCAGCCCGCCCAGCGCGGCCGCCGCGCTCCAGTCCCGGGACGGCCACGCCATGCTGGCCGTCGTCTCGGTCAAGGATGACTTCCCCACGGCGCGCCAGTACTACGAGCAGCTGCGCGCGCTCGTCCATTCCGACCGGCTGACGATCCTGGCCACCGGAAACCTGGCCGTCGGCCACGACTTCGACACCATCCTGAAGGCGGACCTGCAGCGGGCTGAGCTGGTGTCGCTGCCCCTGGCCGCGGTGTTACTACTGGTCGTGTTCGCCACGGTGGTGGCCGCCCTGTTGCCGCTGGGCGTCGGCGGGCTGGCGGTGGTGGGCGGGCTGGCCGGCGTTGGTCTGCTGGCGCGGGTGACCGACGTATCCACCTATGCCACCAACATCGTCACCCTGATCGGCCTGGGGGTGGCCATCGACTACTCCCTGTTCATGGTCAACCGATTCCGCGAAGAGCTGGCCGGCGGCCGCTCGGCGGAGGAGAGCCTGGCGCGGACCATGGCCACCGCCGGCCGCGCGGTGACGTTTTCTGGATTGACCGTGGCCATCGGCCTCAGCGGGATGCTCTTCTTCCAGGGCTCGTTCCTGGCTTCCATGGGACTGGCTGGCGCGGTAGTGGTTGCCATCGCCGTGCTCTATGCCCTCACCTTCCTGGCGTCACTGCTGGCGGTTCTGGGAGGTCGGGTCAACCGGCTGCGGCTGCCCCTGCCCCGCCGGCGCGCCGGGCGCGGGCTCTGGCATGGCGTGGCCACCTGGGTAATGCGCCGGCCGGTGCTGGTGCTGGTTCCGGTGCTCGCCCTCCTGGCCCTGATCGCCTCTCCCTTCGTCCACATCCGACTGGCCAACGGCGACGTCAACATGCTCCCGCCCGCTGCCGAGTCGCGCCGGGCGACCGAGATGCTGATGGAGCAGTTCCCGGGGCACAACCTGACCACCATGACCGTGGTCGTTCGTTACACCGAAGGGCCGCCCCTCACCGCTGACCGGGTCGGTGATCTGTATGACTTCAGCCGCCGCCTGGCCGCGATTCCCAACGTCGAGCGGGTCACCAGTGTGGTCAACCTGGACCCGGCCCTGGGGCGCACCGATTACCAGGCCCTCCTCAGCGGGCCGACCGCCCAGGCGCCGTCGTCCGTGCAGGATGCCGTCCGCCAGAGCGTCGGCAAAGACATCGTCGTGCTCAACGTAGGCACCCGCCAGGGGGCGCAAAGCGATCAGGCTCGGGCCATCGTGCGGGCGATTCGCGCCCTCAAGCCGCCCTCGGGGAGCCAGATCCTGGTAGGCGGGCTGACCGCGTACGACATCGACCTGCTCAGTTTCATCCTGCAGCGCATCCCCGGCGCCGTCCTCTTCGTGGTGTTGATGACCTACCTGGCCCTGTTCCTGCTCACCGGCTCGCTGGTGTTGCCGCTCAAGGCGGTGGTCATGAACGTGATCTCGATTTCCGCTTCTTTTGGAGCGCTGGTGTGGGTCTTCCAACAGGGCCACCTCAGTCACCTCCTCAACTTCACAGCCTCGTCGATCGATCCTTCGGTCCCTGTCCTCCTCTTCTGCATCGTGTTCGGCCTCTCCATGGACTACGAGGTCATGCTGATCAGCCGGATCCAGGAAGAATACCGGCGCACCGCCGACACGACCCATGCGGTGGCGGAGGGCCTCGAGCGAAGCGGCCGGCTGGTCACCGGCGCGGCCGCCATTATGGTGGCGGTCTTCGCCGCCTTCGGGCTGGCGGACGTGGTGCTGATCAAGTCCATTGGGCTGGGGCTGGCCCTGGCCGTCGCTATCGATGCCACCCTGGTCCGGGCGCTGATCGTCCCCGCCGTCATGCGGCTGCTCGGTCCCGCCAACTGGTGGTCACCTCGGCCGTTGACGCGGCTGTACCGGCGGACCAACCTGGGCGAGCCGCTCGAACCCACACCCGAAGCGGCGTAACCGAACCTAACGGGCCCGGGGCCCGGCAAACTTTCATCCACCCAACGCGATATACCGATGTGGTCCGGGCCGTCCCATCTTCGGAACCGCCGGTGGTGCCGCGCACGCCGCGCGCGCCGGGGCTGGGGGTGGATCGGGGCGGGTGGCAAATCTTCGCGGCCCAGGGACTGAGCGGCCTCGGCACCGCGCCCTTTGTCGTCTTCGGCCCCATCTTTCAGCGTCAGCTGGGGGCGACCGCGGTGGAGATCGGCCTGATCGGGGCGCTGGGGCTGGTCCTCGGCACCCTGTCCATGCTCCCGGGCACCTGGCTGGCGGAACAGTATCACCTGCGCAGGACCATCTTCTGGGGCTGGCTATTGACGCTCCCGGCGCCGCTCCTGTTCGCCCTCGCGCCCGACTGGCGCCTCACCGCCATCGGGACGGTCTTCCTGGGGGTGGCGGTCTGCAATACGCCGGCGATCAATGTCTACCTGACGCTGGAGGTGCCGAGGGACCGCATCAGCTTCGTGATGACGACCGTCGTCTCGGCCTTCTCCCTGGGCCTGATCGTGGCCACCGTGGCATGCGGCTGGCTGGCCCAGATGATCGGGATTCGCTGGCTGTTTGCGGGCGCCTTCCTCCTCTTCGTCGCGGCGGCCGCCTGCGTGGCCAACCTGCCGCGAAAGACGCTGCCGCCCGATGCCACCGTCCGGGTCGCCTACCGTGATCTGCTCCGGTTTCGTCCGTACGTGGTCGGGGTCGCCTTGTTCTCAGCGGTCACCGTCATCATCTTCATCCCCTGGACGTTCACCACCCTCTATGCCCGGGAGGTGCTGCACGCGGACGACCTGACCATCGGGATGCTGATGGCGGTCTTCTATCTCGGGTCCGTTTTCATCGGCCTCGCCCTCAGCCGGTTGCGTGGCGCGGTGGGGCCCATGGTGGTCGTGCTCGGCTTCGAGGCGGCGTTCATCGCGTCCGCCATTCTGTTACTGTCGGCCGGCGCGTTCCCCATCATTGCGGTCGCCTTCTTCCTGCGCGGCGCGTTCTGGTCCTTCCGGCAGGTCATGACCGCCCTGGTGGGGGAGGCCCTGCCGAGCCGGGCGCTGGCCAAGGGATACGGCCTGTTTGCCCTGGTGACGGGCGTGGCGGCCGCCGTGGCATCGCCCATCGGAGGCTGGCTGTACGGGGTGGAGCCCAGGCTGGCATTCTGGACATCGGCGGCCCTGATGGGAGCCGCATTGGTGGCCACGGTGCTGGCCGCGGCGGCACTCCGTCCCCAAGCCGTAACAGGCCCCCGGCCGGCGCCGTCGGTGGCGCCCGGGCGGGAGGAGCCGGCTAGCAAAGCCGCTTAAGCGAGCGCTACTGGCCGGCGGGATTCCAGCTGGGAGCGAAACCGGTGTAGGGGAAGTTGGCCGCCCATCGGGTGAGCTGCTGGGGCCGCGACCCATCGGCGTTCATGACGCAGATCTGCGGCACGCCGTCGATGGTCGCCACGTAGCCGATCCGGCGGTCGTAGAGGGGCGCGTCCGGGGCGCTGCCGTTGGGCGCGTCTGCGGTCCCGGTTACCTTGCTCACACCACCCGCCTCCTGGGAGGCGAAGATGTTGACCCGATACAGCATGCTGGTCGCGCCATCGCCGACCGCGATCACGATGGTCCCGTTGTCGTTCAACCAGGTGATCGCGCGGGCATCCAGGGCGGCCGCTCGGAAGTAGGTGCCCGTGCCGCTGGCCGTCAGGTCGTAGATCCAGGTCTCTGGGCCCTGGGCTGCCATCCGTCGGAAGGCGAGCTTGGTCCCATCCGCCGACCAAGAGGGCTGGTCGGCCGGATCGGTGAGCCCGGGTGGCGGGTACCGGGATCGCAGGTCGAGGTTGTAGATAAAGAGCCGGGGCGTGCCGGGTGGGTCCTCGGCCGCGAAGGCGAGAAATTTTCCATCCGGGCTAAAGGTCACCGGAGCTCGCACCGGCAGATCGTCCACCAGCGGCCGGTCGTGGGCCCCGGCCAGCTGATACTGGCGCAGGCGGTTGCGCGAGAGGTAGACGATGCTGGTGCCGTCCGGCGTCCAGTACACAGAGCTGGCCTCCACCCGCAGGTCCTGGGTTTCCCCGGTGGCGACCGTCACGATCAGGACGCGGCCCTCCAAGGCGCCAATCGTGTTCTCGATCACCACCAGCTGCTGGCCATCGGGCGCCCAATCGAACCCCAGGAGGCTCGTCGAGGCCCGCTCGGTGTCGGACAGGGTGAACACCTGCTTGGGAGTTGACTCCTCGAGGAAGGAGTCCGGGTGCGGATCCACCACCGCCACGCCAAAGGCGGGCTGTCCGCGCTCGCCCATCAGGTAGCCGAGCTTGCGGGCCAGCGACTGGGCCCCGGTGCGAAAGCGGCTCTCTACCCGGCCGACCATCGCGTTCTGATGCATGTCCAGCGCGCCTTCGATAGATACCGTGTACTGCGTGTTGGGCTGGAGTAGGGCCAGCGGCACGATGTCGAACTGGGCACTGTCCCCTGGGCGCTGCCGAAGGAGGAAGGGGATATCGGGGTCGATCCGGACAGCAGCCTGGATCGTGGTGGGGTCCATGGCGCGGTTGAAGCTGAGCAGGATATTGCGGTCGGGTGCGACGCCGGTCGCGCGGTTGCCGGGGTCGATGCGCTGCAGGGTGGGCCGGCTTTCGGTGGTAAACGTCCATGACCGCTCAAAGCTGTCGTGTCGGCCGCTGAGGTCGGCGTAGCCGCCATGCAGGGCCACCGTGTAGGTGGTGGCCGGATCCAGGTTCACGCTTTTGTGGGTGAAGATCAGCGCGTTCCGATTCCAGACGAAGCGGCAGCGAGCCGAGACCGCACAGCCCGGCAGCGCCGGTTTGAGCTCGAACCGCCCCTCCACCGACGCATGGTCCATCGGGCGGTCGAACTCGACCCGGATGTCCTGGTTGGTCGGCACATCGCCGGCTCCCCGACTCGGATCGATGCTGACGATCTTGGGCGGATCCGCGGAGCAGGCCGCCAGCGCGGCCGTCAGCAGAAATGTCGCCAGGAGGAAGGGAACCCCTCGATCGTCCATGGCATGAGCTTAGCTAGTGTCCCGGATCAGAAATTCGTTGGAAATTCATCGGCCTGGGCGGCCGGGCGCCTGTGGCGCTGATGCCGGCGTTAGGGGGCCCGGCGAAAGTCGTCACCTATCACCGGATAGGCTCCTCCTTCCGCCACCCCTGCCTTGGCACCGGCCGCCGAGGCCGCGACTTTCTCAATGAACTTCCGATCCGGGACACTAGCCGGCTTTAGAATTTCGCGCCCGTGGGCGGATGGCGAAAATCCGAACGGGCTCGCCTGAAGTCGGGGTTGGCCCTCGAGGTCGGGCTAGCGCTCAGCCTCAAGGACCTGGCGCATCTGGTCGGCCAGGTTGGCGAGCCGGGCAGGGTCGACGAACATGATGGACGTTTGCGAGATCCGGTCGATGGTTCGGTCCAGGGCGTCGAGGTGCGGCTCCGTTGACGCCAGCATCTCCTTCACCTTCTTGGCGCGGTTGCCGAGGGACTCATCGGCCAGCGCATAGAGCTGGTTCATCAGTCCTTCCCAGTCCACATCGGTTTCGGCCTGGACGGGGGGCGGTGCGTGCTGGGGTGCGGGCGGGCCAGGCGCATAGGCCGGTCTCTGCGCGACCGGCGGCGGCGACGGGGCGGTCCGGGCGGACTGGTGGGCCATCGCCGGGCTGGTCAGCATGTCCTCCAGGTTGACCGATGACGGCTCCTCCAGGTCGGCCACGGCTTTGACCTCGATCCGCGTCCGCGGGTCCTTGCACAGCGCGAGGACGACATCTGCCTGCGGTGAGAGCTGGGGCTGGCTGCGGGTGAAGGCCCCCAGCAGGTGGCCGCCCCGCAGCATGATGATCCCCATCTCATCGGGGGCCCGCGCCAGCAGGCTGCCATGCAACTGCTCTTCCTGCAGGTACTCGAGCAACGCCTTCACATCGACAAACCGGGCCAGCAGGCCCTGCAGGATGGTGGGCGCGGTCAAGAGCTGGTAGATGGCGGTGACGACTTCGGGCGAGAGATCGATCACATCCATCGTCCCTTCGCCGCGATCCACGTCGTTCTTGTAGAGCGTGAATGCCGTGCGGCCGGTGGTCACCACTGCGCCGCCGTCGTAGAAGCTTTCGATCAGGCTGCCCTGGTAGAACAGGATCATGCCGCGAGACGCTTGCCCGGTTAATCGCAGATATCCGGTGAGCCGGTCGGCGCTCAGGGAGCGAAGCAGCTTGGGGAAATCGACAAAGGCCGTCTTCAAGGATTCGTAGACGAGCCTCCCTACCGGCAGGGGGTAGAGCTCCGTGGCCGAGACCGACGTCTCGGTCGCCGGCGCGGGCGGGCTGTTGTTGGGCGCCACCGGTGTCGGAGCCTTGGCGGTGGTCGTCGGCGTCGAGGCCGTCATCGTTGGCACTGCCCGGTCGGCGGAACCGGAGTTGGAGGGGGCCAGCCCGCGCCGCTCCGCTTCAGCCAGGATGTCGGCCGTCGAAGCCTTGATCGTCTCCTCGGCCGGTAGCTTGGACTTGGGATCGAACGTGTAGTCACCGTGCTGCCAGGTCAGCGGCACAAAGACCGCTTCTTCGCCTTGGGTGCCGTCGCCGTAGGCATGGAAAAGATGGCCGAAAAGGAAGAAGAGCGCAAAGGTCTCACTTCCCTGTCGCACCTGTAGCGTCCCTGTCGCCCGCTGCGCCTGCATCGACTGCAGGAGATTTGCCAGCGGCATCTGCTCCAGGGACCCGCGATTGTCGAAGAGTTTCGGCGTTTGCTCCTTGGTGTCCAAAAGCCTCCCGCCGCCCCGGAATTTTCCCCATGTTAGCACAGGCCAAATTGAGATCAGGCAAACCCCGAGTGACCCCGCGTGGCCCAATTCAACCGATCTGACTAATCTGGGGGCATGCCAGCGCTGATTGAGTGCCGCGATGCCGGGACGTGGGATGCATTCGTCTCGGCCGTGTCGGATAGTACGCCCCTCCAGGCCTGGGGATGGGGTGTGCTCAAGGCCACCACCGGCTGGTCTGTGCGTCGATTCCTATGGACTGCCGGTGCCGGCCTCCCGGTCGGCGCGATTTCGGTGCTCCGGCGGGCCCTCCCCGGTGGGTTGGCCCTGCACTATGCCCCGCGTGGCCCGGTGCTGAACGGCCGCCCACAGGAGTGGCCCGCCCTGTTCGCGGCCCTGCAGACCGCGCTCAAAGACGACGGGGGTATCGTCCTCAAGGTGGATCCTGCGTGGACCGCCGCCGAGGACCGCGCCATCATGGCGCAGCTCGGTGGCCGACTCAGCCGTCGCGCCATCCAGCACCAGGCAACCTGGGTGGTCGACATCAGCGGTGGCGACGCGGCCCTGCTGCGGATGAAGGAGTCCACCCGACGGAACATCCGCGCCGGCGAGCGACAGGGTATCAGCGTCGAGGCTTCCGACAGCGATGCTGCCATGGACGTGTTTTATGACGTGCTGCGTGCCAGCGCCGACCGCCGTCACTTCGTCATCCGGCCGCTCTCGTACTATCGAGCCCTGCTGCGGGCGTTCGCGGAGCGCGGCCAAGTGGCGGTCTATCTGGCGCGCCATCAGGGAGAGCTGGTGGCCGGCGCGGTGATGCTCGTGTTCGGCACCACGCTGACCTACCTGTACGGTGGCACGCGCCTGGATGGCGACCTCAAGCCCGGCTACCTGTTGCACTGGCGGGCGATCCAGGACGCGCAGCTGCGCGGTTGCATCCGCTATGACATGTGGGGGGTGCCGCTGGATCCGACGCCCGAGCATCCCGGGTATGGCTATTACATCTTCAAGACGCGCTTCAATGGCGAGCTGATCCGCTACATCGGCTTATACGACCTGCCCATCCGGCAGCCACTGGCGGCCGCGCTCCGGTTGGGCGAGCGCTTCATCCGGGCCGGGCAGCCGGAATTCGTGTGAAGACGACCCAGGTCACGTCAGACGGGGCGGCCGAGTGGGACCGCATGCTGGAGCAGCACCACGGCAGTTTGCTGCAGAGCTGGCGATGGGGCGAGCTGCAATCCCGCTTCGGCTGGCACGTGGAGCGGCTCTGCTTCGACGATGGCGCGGCCGGCCTGTGCTCCCTGCAGCTGACGGCATCCCTGCTGCCGGGCGGGGCCATCGGCTACGTGCCGCGAGGACCGGTCATCGTGCCTGCCGGCCGCGCCGAAGGTCTCGACGTGCTGACCCAACGGGCCCGGTCGCGGCGGGCGCTGGTGCTGGGCCTCGAGCCCGAGGTGCCGCCCGACGATGACTGGTCGACCCGGCTCGCCGCCGCCGGGTGGTCGCCGGGGACCCCGGTGCAACCGCAGGTCACCAGCCTGCTCGACCTGCGGCCGGAAGTCGAGGCACTGCGGGCGTCGTTCAAGCCCAAGACGCGATACAACCTGGGGCTCAGCGAGCGCAAGGGGGTCACGATTGTCCAGAGCCAGGACGTGGCCGCGTTTGCGCGACTGAGCGCCGCCACCGCCCACCGGCAGCGCATCCATCTCCCCGGCGCGGACTACTACCGCACCCTGCTCGAGCTCTTCGGTCCCGAAAGGGCTCGCCTCTACCTGGCGTCGCACGATGGCACCCTGCTGGCCGGGATCCTGGTCTCCCGGTTCGGCCGTACCGCCTACTACTTGTTCGGCGGCTCGGCGGATGACGGCAAGGACTTGATGCCCAACTATCTCCTCCACTGGTGGGCCATGCTGGACTTCAAAGCCCTCGGCTGCGAGGTGTATGACTGGTGGGGGATCCCGGATGAGCCGGCGCCCGACCACCCCTGGTTCGGGCTGTATCGCTTCAAGACCGGGTTTGGCGGATCGACCATCCGCTACCTCGGCCTCTACCAGCGAGCTCTGCAGCAGCGGGCCTGGGCCCTGGAGAAGCGGTTAAGAAAATTGAAGACGAGGCTGACGGGATCTATACTCGGCTAACAGATGTTAAGGGGGGATCGAACCCGACGATCCACCGACCGAGCCCTGCGATCGAACGCCTTCGAGCAGTCGCTGCAGGCCCTGGTCATCGTCGACCGGGAGTCAAGCGTGGTCGGCCTGAACCACGCCGCCGAGCGCCTGACCGGCTGGAGTCGGGCGGAGGCGAGAGGCCGGCCGGCGGCGGATGTCCTGGAAGTCCGGACGGAGACGGGCGTAAACCTGTGCGCCGCCAACGGGCCGCTGCGCCGGGCCTTACGCCAGGGCAAGGCGGTCGATACCCACTTTGCCTACCTGTTCCGCTTCCGGACGAGTGACGAACCAGTCCGTGTCTCCTACAGCGTGGCGCCCATTCGAGACGGCAACGACGTGGCGGCCGTGCTGGTAGCCATCCATGACGTCACCCCCGAGCTGGAAATCATCCAGGCGAAGGATGCGTTGATGCTGGCCGCCTCGCACGAGCTGAAGACCCCGGTCACCACGCTCAAAGGATTGAGCGAACTCCTGCTCGACTTCGACCTGACCGAACCGCAGCGGCGCGAACTGCTGCAGGACCTGCACGGCCAGGTCAACCGGATGGAGCGGCTGATCGCCGACCTGCTGGACGTCAGCCGGATCGATGCCGGCCGGATGTCAATCGAGCTCTCCAGCGTCGAGGTGGGGCCGGTGATCGATCACGCGTGCGAGGAGGTGCGGCCCCTGCTGCAGCAGCGGCCGCTCCGACGCTCGGTCCCGGCAGCACTGCCGCCGGTGTTCGGCCAGTCGCAGAAGCTGCATCAGATCCTGGTCAACCTCCTGACCAACGCCATCAAGTACTCGCCCGACGGCAGCCCCGTGGAACTGTCGGTCACCGCGGACCGCGAGCAAGTGCACTTCGGGGTCCGTGATCAGGGCGTTGGCATCCGGTCGGAAGACCTACCGCGAGTCTTTCACAAGTTCTACCGCGCGGAGGACCCCGTCGTCCGTCGCATTCCCGGCACGGGCCTGGGCCTCTACATCGTCCGCAGCCTGGTCGATATGCTGGGCGGGCACGTGGACGTGCGCAGCCAGTACGGGAAGGGGAGCGTCTTCACCATTTCGCTGCCGCGGGTGCAGGCCGACCGGGCCCGCCGGCGGGCGGCCGTCGCGGCGTCCTGATGCCAGCCGCCAAAAAGATCCTGGTAGTGGACGACGAGGCGATGATCCGCAAAGCCATTCGCCTGGCCTGCGAGAAGGAAGGCTATGAGGTGATCGAAGCCGAGACTGGTTCCGAAGCCCTGCGCAAGGTGGACGTCAGCAAGCCCGACCTGGTGCTGCTGGACATCATGCTACCGGACGTCTCCGGCTTCGATGTGTGCCGCGATATTCGCAAGGCCGGCATCCGTATCCCAATCATCATCCTGAGCGCTAAGACGGAGGAGATCGACATCGTGGTGGGCCTGGAGATCGGCGCCGACGATTACATCACCAAACCATTCCGGACGCGGGAGCTGCTGGCCCGCATCGCGGCCCACCTACGCAAGGCGCGCCAGGAAGAGGAAGCCATCAACCAGGGCCGCCTGGAGTTCAAGGACCTGGTCATCGACCTCAATGAGCGGCGGGTCTTCCGCGATTCGCAGGAGGTGGTGCTCACCCACACCGAGTTCGATCTGCTGGCCTTCCTGGCCTCCAATGCGGGCAAGGTGCTCTCCCGAGAGAAGATCCTGAATCACGTCTGGGGCTACGAGTATCCGATCGAAACCCGGGTGATCGACGTGCACATCCGCAACCTCCGTAGGAAGATCGAGTCGGACGCCGCCCATCCGTTCTTCATCCTCGCCGTGCCCGGCATCGGATACCGCTTTACCAGCGCCGGCAAGGCGACCTAGCGCCGCGTGGTGAAAGAGCTCGACGGTAAGGTCGCCATCGTGACCGGGGCGGGCAGCGGGATCGGACATGCCATCGCCCAGACCTTTGGGACGGCCGGGGCCAGCGTGGTCGTGAATTATTTCGGCTTCGAAGCCGAAGCCCGGGCGCTGGCCACCGAGTTGACCGCCTGCTGCGCGCGGTCCATTGCCCTCAGGGCCGACGTGTCCGATGCGGCCGCGGTGAATGACATGGTGCAGCGCACCGTCAAGGAGTTCGGCACCATCGATGTGCTGGTCAACAACGCCGGTATCGAGTCCCCGGCGCCGATCCTGGACGTCGCAGAAGACAGCTGGGACCGGCAGCTCGACATCGACCTGAAGGGCGCCTTCCTCTGCGCCCAGGCGTGCGGTCGCGTGATGCGCGATCACGGCGGCGGCACCATCGTGAACATTTCCTCCATCCACGAGGACGAGACCTTCCCGGGTTTCACCGCGTATTGCGCGGCGAAGGGCGGCCTGCGGATGCTGATGCGCAACGCGGCGCTGGAGCTGGCGGCCTACAAGATCCGGGTCAACAACATCGCCCCTGGGGCCATCGCCACCCCGATCAACCTGCAGACCCTGCAGGACCCGGCCAAGGTGAAGGAACTCAGTCGCATCATCCCGCTGGCCCGGATGGGAAAGCCGGAAGAAGTCGCGCAGGTCGCCCTCTTCCTGGCTTCCGATCTCTCGTCGTACGTGACCGGTTCGACGTATTACGTAGATGGCGGCATGGTTCGGTTCGCGGAACCGCTCTAGGCCTTTCCCCTGGTTTGCTCGGTCAGCGAGGGTATAGCTCGACCCGTCCGCGCTGCACCGCCAAGCTCAACCAGCCAGCCTCCCCGAGGAACGCCGTTATGCAGGCCGGGTGAATCGATGAAAGTCCAGGACCTTAATCCCTCGGAGGTGACCTGGTGAGGTCAAATGCAGGAGGGCGGCCGAGTCCTCCATCAACTATATGTCGGGCCACTCGATACGCTGCCCGATCCCAAGGCCCTCGATGCAGTCTGGGTCAAGTGGCAATCGGACCGGAGCCCTGAGCGACCGGATCCGAATACGGTCGTCAACGCCCTCGGCCTCTGCTTCGGTCAGCACCTGGTTGATCGACTCGGATTCCGCTGGGCGGTAATCACTGACGAATACGGGACCGAGATGGGGTGCATCGCGCAGCCGGGCGATATTACGGGTTTCCCTGCGAACGCGACGGCAAAGCGTCTGGAGAGCGGTCCGAAACCGTTTTTTGCCGATTTTTTCTCCAAGACTGAAGCTCAAGTGCGAAAGCTGCGCCACGAACAGCCGAGTTGAGGGCACTTCGAAGTTTCGCCGAGTCGGCCGCGTTTCCTTAATGTGGGACAGCTTCGGACGTCGGAGCTCCTCGCCGCGCTGTCGGTGGCCCTCGACCTGACTGAAGGGCAGCGCGCCGGGCATGCCCTGCGGACCAGTTACCTGGGCCTGCGACTGGCGGATCGGATCGGACTGCCTCGAGAGACTCGTCGCGCCCTTCTCTACACCGGGTTGCTGAAGGACGCCGGCTGTTCCAGCAACGCGGCTGCGGTGACGCGCATCTTCGGCATTGACGACCAGGAGCTCAAGGCGCGACAGGCGGTGGCCGGACGATCCCTGCTCGCCATGGCATATCTGTCCATTCGGAGCCTTCCCAGTGAGCCTCTCCCGCTCCAGCTGCGCCGGCTGATCGCGCTGGCGCTGTCCGGGACACGCGAGCGCCGGGCCGTCGAGGAGCTACGTTGCGAGCGCGGCGCCGGTATCGCGCGAAAGATCGGCTGCTCCGATGAAGTCGCCCAGGCGATCATGGACCTGCACGAGCACTGGGATGGCCACGGGTTGCCGCGTGGTCTCCGCCGGGACGCCATCCCGCTCCTGAGCCGGATCGTCGCGGTCTGCGCCGCGCTCGACATTTTCGTCAGCGTCCGGGGTCCGGCGGCGGCTAAAGAGGTGATCCGCGCGCGGCGCGGTACCTGGTACGATCCGGACCTCACCGGGCGGCTGCTCGAGCTCTGTGACGGCGGACTGCTCGACGAACTGGGTGCGCCCTCGCTCAAGGAGCAGGTCTTCTCAGCGGACGCCGACCAGGCGATCGCCTTCGCCAGCGACGCGGACATCGACCGGATTGCCTCGGCCTTCGCCGACATCGTCGACGCCAAGAGCCCCTGGACCGGGCAGCACTCGCAGCGGGTCGCCACCATCAGCGGGCGCCTTGCCCACCGGTTCGGTCTTGCCGGCGACCGGCTCCGTGACGTGCGTATCGGTGCGCTGCTCCACGACCTGGGAAAGCTCGGCGTTCCGAACACCATCCTTGACAAGCGGGCATCCCTCGGCCCAGGCGACTGGGCCATCATCAAGCGGCACCCGCAGCTAAGCCGTCAGATCCTGGAGAAGATCGAGCTGTTCAGCGCCGCTGCCGAGATTGCGGCGTGCCACCACGAGCGTCTCGATGGCAAGGGATATTTTCGTGGCCTGTCGGCCGAGGCCCTCGGGTTGAGTGCTCGCATCGTCGCCGTGGCCGACGTTTTCGAAGCCATGACCGCCGCCCGCCCCTACCGCCCAGCGATGCGCGAGGAGCGAGCGCTGGGGATCATGCGACAGTCCTCGGGCGATCATCTAGCAGCGGATGTGATCGCTGCGCTGGCCGAGGTCGACTCCCAGGCGGCCTGAGAACGGCGTAGTCGGACTCGGCAGAGGCCAGGAAGTGGCGTATATTCGGCCGAGGGACTGCCGAAGATAGAGAGCCGACGGGCTCGAGGAGGAAGCTATGGCCGAAGCAGGGACGAAAGTGACCAATGAGCAGAAGCGTGCCCGGATTCGCAAAAGCTACGACTTAAGCGCTCGAGGCGACTACGAAGGCTCAGTCCAGGAAGGATGGGCCGACGACGGCGTCTTCCACAGCCAAATGCGGGGCCGTGAATTTCGAGGTAAGGCGGCCATCCTCGATGAGGTGCGGAAGCAGAACCAGGAGGTAAAGACGACCTGGCATCTTCACGACGTCCTGGTCAGCGACGACCACGGCGTGGCCCTCCTCGAGGCGGAGCAGGAGGGCCGGCGCCGGCGGATCGTCCACATTCTGCACCTCGACGACGCAGGCAGGATCAAGGAGTCCTGGGCCGTCTTCAACCCGACCGAGTAGCCCCTTTCCCGCTCGTCTCGTCAACCCGTCGGCCGCCAGGAGACGATAGGGTCTGAGCTTTCCCCGCCAGTGGCAGGGAGATTGTGGGCTCACGCAGGCTCTCGTAGATGGTCAGTAGGTGATCCAGGTTCTGCCTGAGGCTGTAGCGGTCCACCGCGCGGGCGCGTGCCCGCCGCGCCAGGTCGCGCCGGAAGTCGGGATACTCGAGCAGGGTCTGCAGGCTGAGCCGAAGCTGGCCGTCCAGTTCGCGGGGGTCGAGCACAATGCCGGCCCCGCGCAGCGCCTCACCATCGCCGCCGACGTCGGTAGCAATACAGGCCGTTTCGCAGGCCATCGCCTCCAGCAGGGAGAGCGAGAGACCTTCCACCGCCGACGGCAGGACGAAGACGTCCATGGCCTGCAGGATGCGGATCCGTTCGGCCTCATCCATGACGGGTCCGGTGAAAAGCACGCGGGGGCCTCCGAAGCGCCGCTGCAGGCGCCGGCGGTCGCCGCCCCCGCCCACCACCACCAGCATGTCCTGCTCGTGGACGTCGACGTCGAGGAAGGCGCGGATCAGGGCCAGCACATTCTTCTCCGGATCGACGCGGCCGAGGTATCCGACCAGGGTCTCGGCGCCCAAGGTTTCCTTGTAGTCGGATTGCCCCGGGGCATATTTCTCGACGTCGACGCCGTTGGGCACCACCGCGATGCTGCCCTCCGGAACGCCGTACTGGACGAGCAGCTCGCGCTGTTGGGTGGAGAAGATGATCACCCGGTCGTAGGCGGCCAGGGATTGGGAATAGACGCGATACAGGGCGCTGCTGATCCCCTGCCAGAGGGAGAACCGAGAGTCGTAGGGCACATGGAAGGTCGCCGTCACCGGCAAGCCCAGCTCGTGGCAGAGGTCGGGCAGGCCGAAGTCCACCGTGGTCGAGAAGCTCAGCGAGACGTGGACCAGCTCCACCCGCTCCCGCTGCAGCAGGTCCGTGATGGCGCGCTTGGTGCGGGGCGACGAGATGATGTACCGATGGCTGCCGGTGAGGGACTTGAGCGCCATGCCGTCGTCCGTGGCGGCCGGCGTCTCCCCGTGGTGGACAAAGAAGACCTTGACCCCGCGAGCCCGGAGGCCCGCCACCATCTCTCGCGAGTAGGTCAGCAGGCCATCCCCGGAGCGCCGGCTCTGGTGGCCCAGCCAGGCCATGCGCAGGGGTTCGGTCATGCGGCTGGCACCCGCTGAAGCATGGCAGTCACCGTCTCGCCAGTGACGGGATGGACCAGCTGGGGATCGAGCTCGGCCAGCAGCTCCAGCAGAAAGCGCCGGTTGGGCAGCTCAGGGTGGGGGATCTGGAGCGCTCCGTCCTGTACCACGTCCGACCCATACAGAAGGATGTCGATGTCGATCTCCCGAGGTCCCCAGCGAGTCCGGGCCATCCGGCCGAGGTCCGTCTCCAGCTGTTTGATCGCGGTCAGCAGCGCCGGCGGCGCGAGGCTGGTCTCGACCTCCAGCACCTGGTTCAGGAAGCGCGGCTGTTCGGTGACCCCGAGCGGGGCCGTGTCCGCCTCGCGGGAGGCCCGCACCAACCGAATTCCGGCGCCAGCCAATCCTTCGCGGGCGCGCGCCAGGAACTGCGCCCGATCGCCGAGGTTGCTCCCCAGCGCCAGATAGACCCGGACGGATCGACGCCGGACAATGGCATCGGTCATGCGGGCCACCCGCACCATGGCCCGGACATCGTGCACCCGCACCAGGTCCGCCCCGCCGGCGATCGAGAGCGCCACCGCGGCGGCGGTCCCTTCCAGTCGATCGTCCACCGTCGTGTTCAGCGTCTTGCCGATAAAGGACTTGCGCGAGGGACCGATCAGGATGGGCCGGCCGAGCACCCGCAACTCGGACAACCGCTGAACGATCTCCAGGTTGTGCTCGCGCGTTTTCCCGAACCCGATCCCCGGGTCGACCATGATTCGGTCCTCGTCGACGCCGGCCGCCACTGCGCGGTGCATGGCCTCTCGCAGTGCGACTGTGATGTCAGTGATCAGCTCCCGGTATTCGGTCCCCTTCTGATTGTGCATGATCACCACCGGCACGCCCAGCGCCGCCACGGTGGCAGCCATGTCCGGATCCCGCTGCAGGCCCCACACATCGTTGACCAGGGCCGCCCCAGCCCGGACCGCCACCTCGGCAACCGAGGCCTTGTACGTGTCGATCGATATGGGTATGGACACAAGGCCGCGCAGTGCCTCGAGCACTGGTAAGATCCGGGCCAGCTCGGCTTCGGCGGCCAGGCCCGGGCCCGACCAGGTCTGGGGCCGGGTCGACTCGCCGCCAACGTCAATCAGGTCGGCACCCTCGGCCTCCATCTGCCGGGCCTGGGCCGCGGCGGCATCGACCGCCAGCACGCCATCTCCGGAAAACGAATCCGGGGTGACATTCACGATCCCCATCACGTAGGTGCGGGAGCCCCAGCTAAAGGTCCGGTCCCCAATTCGGATCGGCGCCGGAAGGGCGTTCATCCTGCTCCGGAGGGTACCGCCTGGCCGGGGGATCCTGCAGCGGCTGCCCTAGCGACCGGCCGGAGCTAGCGGCAGTCTCCCGAGACGAAATCGATCTTGGCCCCCGTCGGCGAGGTCGAGGGATAGACGAGCTGCAGCAGACGGGTGTCGGTCCGGTAGAGATAGATGCCGCGGTTGCTGGCCATCCACACGCCCCGGGGGTCGGTGACCAGCGGCCAATGCAGACTGAGCCCGTTCGCGTCGCCCCAACCAGGGCCGGAGTCGACCAAGGTGCCCGCGTTTGCGGCAGTGACCAGCCACACCTCGGTCTTGGCCGGCGAACCCGCCACCACCATGGGGTGGCCGGCTGAGTCGAAGCCGAAGACCTGGACCTGCAGGCCCGGTCGGGTGAACCAAGGAGTCACGGTGCCGGTGCGCAAGTCGAGGCGGAGGAGGCGGTCGGCCGGGAACTTTCCAGGAGCCGTATCGCCCGGGACCAGGTCAGCCGACCAGCCGGCACCTCCACCCACACTCCACTCGATCCCGCCTGTGGTGATGGGACGGAGGGCTCCGGTGTCGGGGTCCAGGGCCCACAACCCGTCGCTGGCATCGGTCTGCGGGAGGTGGTGCACGACATAAATGGCGTCGTCGGTGAAGGTCGCGACATCGTAGGCGCCCTTGTCATAAACGTCGCGATCGAGGCCCGAGCGAACGTCGACCACATGCAGGTGCGTGACCGTCGGCCGGCCGCCGCCGCTCCAGTCGACGAACGAATAGGCGTAGCGAGTGCCATCCGGCGAAACGTGGGCGGGCGGCACCGGCAGCCAGGTCGAGAGCGGCTGATCGTACGCCGGCGCGCCCCAGGCACGGAGTTGGTCTCCGCTGAAGGAGGGCAGGGTGGTGGGATTGAGCTGCGACTGTGGGAATTGAATGAAGGCGGGTTGCTCGCCGTTGCCGGTGTTGACCGCCACCGGCAGGCGGCAGCTGAGTGCGCCGGCGCTGGGCGAGGCCGATGGCTGGACGGTGGCGACCGAACCGCACCCGGCCAGGATGAGGGCAGGCAGCCACAACCAGCGCTTCACGGACATTGAACGGCGGTCCGCGGCTCGAAGTTACGCCTGAGAGCGCCGACTATCATGGCTCCGGATGAAGCTGAGCCAGCTGCTCGCCGGCGTATCGGTGCTGGAAGCGCCGCCCGCGGATCCCGAGGTCACCGGGATCTCTTACGACTCGCGCCGGCTGCGGCCGGGCGATCTCTTCGTGGCCATCCCGGGCACCCACACCGATGGTCATCGCTACGTCGAGGTCGCCCTCCGCGACGGGGCCGCCGCGGCCCTGGTGGTGCGGCCACGGGGAACCGCCTGGCCGCAGGTGGTGGTGGAGGACACCCGGAAAGCCCTGGCCCAGGTCTCGGCGACGTTCTTCGGGCATCCCAGCCGCGACCTGCGGGTGGTCGGCGTCACCGGGACCGACGGCAAGACCACCACCACCATCCTGATTCACCAGATGCTGCTGGCGGCCGGTCGCGCGGCCGGCGCCATGAACACGGTCGACCTGCGCACGGGAGCGCGAGTGGACCCGAACGACTCGCGACAGACGACGCTGGAGGCGCTGGAGATCCAGCAGCAGCTGAAACAATTCCGGGACGCCGGCATGCGCGACGCCATCATCGAGACCAGCTCTCACGGCCTGGCCCTGGACCGGGTGCTGGGCGTCGAGTACGACGTTGCCATCTTCACCAACATCGCCCACGAGCATCTCGACTTTCACCTCACGCCGGAGGCGTATCGCGACGCGAAGGCCCGCTTGATCGATCTGACGGCGGCGGCAGCCGAAAAGGGGGTCCCCAAGACCGCGGTCCTCAACCGGGATGATCCGAGCTATCCCTATCTCCTGAAGCATCCGATCGCGCACCGGCTCAGCTACGGGGTTCAGCTGGAAGCGGACCTGAAGGCCACCAGGGTCGAGCCCGGAGCCGGAGGGCTGCGGCTGGAGGCGACCACCCCCCTGGGCCCGCTGCACCTGGACCTCAAGCTCACCGGCCGGTGGAACGCCTACAACGCCCTGGCGGCGGCGGGCGGCGGGATCGCGCTGGGCCTCAACCTCGACCAGATAAGAACTGGGCTGGAGCGCGTGACCGGCGTGCCCGGGCGGATGGAACGGGTCGATCTGGGCCAGCCGTTCACGGTGATCATCGACTACGCGCACACGCCACAAAGCCTGGAGAAGGTGTTGCGCGAGCTCCGGCCGCTCACTTCGGGCCAGCTCATCACCGTCTTCGGCAGCGCGGGCGAGCGGGACGTCGAGAAGCGCGCCTGGATGGGCGAGATCGCCGCCCGGCTGAGCGACTATGCCGTGTTCACCAATGAGGATCCGCGCGACGAGGACCCGCAGGCGATCCTCGACCAGATCGCGGCCGGCGCCCACGCCGTCGGCTGGCGGGACGGCACCGATTACCGCTGTGTGGTCGACCGCCAGGCGGGCATCAACCATGCCATGGCCCGGGCCCAGAGGGGCGACACCATCCTGCTGGCCGGAAAGGGCCACGAACGCAGCATCCTCATCGGTCGGGACAAGCAGCCCTGGGACGAGCGAGCCGCCGCGGAAGCCGCCATCAAGGCCACCCTGGCCGTCTAGCGCCGGGCTTCCCGGGTCGAAGACTGACCTGCGGCGAGTTCCTGTTTTCTGGCGGCGGCCTCGGCTAGCCGGCGGTGGGTCATGGCCGCTGCGTTGCGGGCAACCCCGGCTCGTCAGCGAGACCGCTTAACAGCTGTCAGTCCCCAACTCTACTGATCGCCGGCACCCATGCCGCAAGCACCAACCCGCCAGCGACAACGCCTGACCAAGCCACCCAGCGCAGGCGACTCTTGAACGTCAGCGCGAGAGCGCCCAGAAGTACCGCGGCTAGGCCGGTAATGATCGACCCAACAAAGAGAAGACCGAAGAGATCCCCAGGATTGTTGACGGGGATATAGCGGCCCGGTTTCCCGCGGATCTCTGCGGGCACATATCGGTAGGACTCCGGATGCGACGCAAAGCAGTGGTCGGTCGTGAACGAGTCCGGACAGGGCAGGCGAGCCATGAAGGCGGTCTCAATCGGCCCGCTAAAGTTCATTAGGAACACGAGGATGCAAAGAGCTGAGACCCCGAGGGTCAGCCCAGCCATTGCTATCCAGTCAGCGCCTCGGAAGCTCCGCCAGCCAGTCACCACAGCCCCGACCATAGAACCCATACAGGACGTCGGTCAAGCACTGCGAATTTGGGCGTCCGACCCCGATCAGGAGCGCAAGCCGCCGTGCTTGCCTATAATTGCCGTTCTCGAAGGAGACTGGAAGCCATGGCACTTCTCGACGCGAAGGCACGTGCTCGCCTGCGGGACAGTTCGTTTGCGTATGTCGACTCGAAGGGACGCCGGCTGCTGCCGATCAATGACGCGCCGCACGTTCGGAACGCGCTGGCCCGCTTCGACCAGGTTCGCTTCGAGGACGACGCGGCGCGCGAACGGGCGCGCCAGCGGCTCCTGGGAGCGGCCAAAAAATACGGAATCTCCCCGCTGGGTTTCTTCGATGGGCAGCTGCGCAAAGAGCGGCAACAAGGGGTGCTCAAGGCGCACGCCGTGGACATCGCGAGCCTGCCTCGAGGGATGGTCACCTTCCTGCTCACCGATATCGAACGATCGACGCGCTTGGTCCGGCGACTCGAGGACGCATACGCCGAACTCCTCCGCGATGTGCAGGCGATCATCCGGACCAATGTCCGCCGGGTGGGCGGACACGAGGTTGACGCCCGGGCCGACGAGTTCTTCGCGGTGTTCCAGCAACCGGCGCGGGCGCTGGCCTCCGCGCTGGCGATCCAGCGATCCCTGGCGAAGCGGGAATGGCCAGAGAAGCTTGAGGTCCGGGTCCGGATTGGCTTGCACACCGGCCGGCCGACGCTCGGGGATGCTGGGTACGTCGGCATCGCGGTCAATACCGCCGCCCGCGTCTGCTCCGCTGCCCACGGCGGGCAGATCCTGATCTCATCGGCAGCCCGGAGCGCCCTGGAAGGGAGCCTCGCCGACGGCCTCGCCTTCCGGGCCCTCGGCCGCTACCTGCTCGCCGGGCTGCCCGAACCGGAGGAACTCTTCCAGGTTGAGGCGGCCGGCCTGATCGCCAAGTTCCCCCGACCGCGGGCGCGCCCGGCCGCGGGGCCGCCCCTCTAACTACCGTCGCACAGATTGCTGACACCACTCTGGGGGGAGAACGGGGTAGCCGCGGAATACCCGCTCGTCCTCCGTGGGTTTCAAAGCGTAGAAGTTGCTATCAATTCTGTGATTTCCAACGGAGGACTCGAACGATGACGACCCGCACCCTGTTCCTGAGCATTCACGAGGCCGGTGGTGGGATTGGCCTGCTGTTGGGCGCCTTGGCGATGCGTCCGCCGGACACGACCAAGAGCCGGTTTCCGATCCGCCTGGCTTACGCCGCTGCCGTGGTGATCCTCGTCGTGTTCCTGTACGCGACCCTGGCCGTCGACTGGGCGAGCCTCGCCCTCACGCAGCGAGTCGCCTTCAGCGTCCTGGCGGGCCTGGCGGCCTTCATCCTGATTCGGCTGTATCTGGCATTCCGAGATAGCCGGCAGCGGCCGGCGAACTGGCAAACGAGCTACATCAACCATATTTACTTCACCTGCCGGCGCCATTCTTGGGGCCAGGCCGTGTGATCGAGCCGCCGGGCTAGCATCCGCTCGCCGCCGCCAACCGGGCACGATTCGCCTCAGGCCCACCCGTGCCCCTTGACACGGGAACCGGCTTCCCCTAGTATTCAAGCATTCAATTGAGTAGTTGAACGAATTGTTCGAGGAGGTCTGGTCATGGCCGAGATACACAAGAGCACGACCGTCGCGGCACCAGTCGACAAAGTGTTCGAGATCGTGGACGACCCTGCAAACTTCCCGAAGTACGTGCCCAACGTCCAGGACGTGGTGGACGTACACCGCAGCCCGGGGCGGATCGGCGACTCGTTCCGGGTGATCTACAAGGTGCTGGGCGTCACGTTCGACGAGAAGTTCACCGTGACCGACCACGAGCGCCACCAGCGGATCAAGTCGACGTTCTCCGGCGGCATGACCGGGACGTTCGCCTGGACCTTCGAGCCACAGGGGGAGGGGAGCAAGATCAGCATCGACATCGACTACCAGCTGGCCGGCGGGCCGCTGGGCAAGGCCGTAGACAGCCTGATGCTGCAGCGCGTCAACGAGAAGACAATCGAAGACACGCTGCAAAACCTGGCCCGGGTAGCCACAGCGGAAAGGTCGGCCGTTTAGTGAACGCGAGACCGCGGCAGGCTGGGACGGGGTCGCCGGCTCCCAGCCTGCCTCCAGCGCTGGCGCGAAGGGCAGTGACCACGCGGCATGGGGAGGGGCGGTCCCAGGACCGCGACGGACACCAACCCAAGACTGCCCTCTTCGATGAGTTTGCCCGTCTGGCGCAGGCGCTGGCAAACGGCAGGCGACTGGAGATCGTCGATGTGCTCGCCAATGGCGAACGCACCGTTGAGCGGCTGGCATCCGAGACGAGGCTTTCGGTCGCCAACACCAGTCAGCACTTACAGGTACTCCGGGAGGTCGGACTGGTCCGCCGCCGACGGGATGGCAACCGGATCTATTACGGTCTGCGGGACCCCGAGGTGTTCGACCTCTGGCGCAACCTGCGCAGCGTGGCTGCTCAGCACCGTGCGGAGGTAGGCCGGCTGGCTGATGCCTACCTCGGCGCGCGGGACAGTCTTGAACCTGTCACTCGAGCCGAGCTGCTCCGCCGGCTGAAGCGGGGTGAAGACCTGATCGTGCTCGACGTCCGGCCCGCGGAGGAGTTTGCGGCCGGCCACCTGCCGCCCGCGATCTCGATCCCGCTGGCGGAGCTCCGCCGAAGACTCCGCGAACTGCCCCGCGACAAAGAGGCCGTGGCGTACTGCCGCGGCCCGTACTGTGCGTTCGCTCATAAGGCGGTCCGTGTGCTGCAACAGGCCGGCTTTCGTGCCAGACGGCTTGAAGACGGGTTGCCGGAGTGGAAGGCGGCAGGCCTTCCAGTGGTCGGCAGCTGAGAGGGAGGTCAATCACATGGCAGCGACGCTGACCCGTCCAAAACTCGACGTCAAGTCGTTGGACCCGTACACGTTCTTGGCGGTCATCGGCAAGCGCGTGATCCATCCGGGCGGCCGTCGCTCGACGGAGGAGCTCTTCAGCCTGGCTGCCTTGCAGGCTGGGCAGAAGGCGCTCGATGTCGGCTGCGGAGTCGCAACTACCGCCATTCAGATGGCGCGTCGGTTCAGGGTCGCGGTCACGGCGGTCGATATCTCGCCGCTCATGCTCGAGCGAGCCCGGAGCAATGTTCGACGCGCCGGCCTTGAGCGCGACATCGAGGTCGAGCAAGGAGACATCCTCGGGCTGCGATTCCCGGACGGTCGGTTCGACCGGGTGATCGCCGAAGCGGTCACGATGTTCGTCGACCGCCAGCGCGCCGCCAGAGAATTGGTCCGGGTATGCCGGCCGGGCGGGATGGTGCTGGCCACCGAGTTTTTCTGGCGCCAGCCGCCCACCGACGAGGCCCGCGAGATTTTCCTCGGACAGGTGTGTCCGGGCATGCAGCTTGACCAGCTCGACGGCTGGGTGAGGATCTACCAGGACGCTGGTCTTTCCGCCATCGAGGTGCGATCGGGACCCTTTGAGATGATGACGCCTCGCGGCTTCCTCCAGGATGAGGGACTGGTCAATGCCTTCGCCTGCATGGTGCGTGGTCTGTCGCACGCGGCCTACGTGCGCAAGATGGCCTGGTTGATGCCGCGCATCAGCAGGGCGGTCCCATACCTCGGGTACATCCTGGTAAGGGGCGTCAAGCCGGCGGCCCGATGAGTGGGCTTGCCGTCCAGGCCGCCCACCGCGCGGAGCTCGTCCCCTTCATCGACGAGGGGCTCGGAAACTCCTCCTACCTGGTGCCGCTGGGCGATGGTCGGGCGCTGGTGGTCGACCCGCCGCGGGATCCGACGCCCTATCTCGAGCTCGGACAACGGCTCAACCTCCGGATCGCGTTCGCGGCAGAGACCCACCTCCACGCTGATTTCATCTCAGGCAGTCGTGAGCTGGCCGCCTTCGGGGCCGACATCCTCGCCCCGCGCGCCTCGCATCTCGCTGCCGCGCACCGCGGACTCGACGATGGCGAGGAGGTCGACCTTGGCGGCTTGACACTACGAGCTCTGGCCACGCCCGGGCATACGCCGGAGCACTTCAGCTATCTCCTGCTTGACGGTCCTAAGCCGCTGCTGCTGTTCAGTGGGGGAGCGGTCCTCCCCGGCGGTGCCGCCCGCCCCGACCTGATCGGGCCGGAACAGACCGAACCGCTAGCGCACGCCCTCTATCGGTCTGCCCACCAGCGTCTCAGCGACCTTCCTAACGACCTGCCGGTTTACCCGACCCATGGCGCCGGTTCGTTCTGTTCGGCGGGAGCCGACGGGCAGCGGACGACGTCATTAGGCAGAGAGCGCAACGAGAATCCGCTCTTTAGTGCGGCCAGCGAGGATGCCTTCGTCCGGACCTTCCTGGAAGGTCTCGGGACGTACCCGCCCTACTTCCTCCGGCTGCGCATCGTGAACCAGCGAGGTGCGCGTCTATTTGGGGTGACGCCGCCGGCGCTCGCGCCGCTCTCGGTCGACGAGCTTCGGCGTCACCGAGCGGCGGGCGCGATCTTGGTGGACGTCCGGCCTTTTGCGGATTTTGCCCGCGGCCACATCCCCGGCGCGCTCTCCATCGCGCTCCGTCCCGCCTTCGCGTCCTGGGTGGGCTGGATCGTGCCAGCGGAGCGGCCCCTCGTCTTCCTGCGCGCGCCCGACCAGGACCAGCGGGATCTGGTCGAGCAGTGCTTGAAGATCGGGTACGAGAACCTGGTCGGCGAATTGGAGGGCGGCATGGACGCCTGGCGCGCGGAGGCCTTGCCGGAGTCGGTGATCGCCCTTCGGCAGGTCAACGAGGACTTGCAAGGTGCGCCTCTCGATGTCCGTCAGGCGAGCGAGTGGGCGGGCGGTCACATTCCTTCGGCCCGCCACGTGGAACTTGGCAGCGTGGTGATCTCAGCCGGCGCCATTCCGCCCGGGCCCGTGACCATCTACTGCAGTCACGGCGGGCGAGCGATGACCGCCGCCAGCCTGCTCGAGGGGCAGGGCCGACAGAATCTGGCGGTCATGGACGGCGGTTTCGAGGCGTGGCGAGAGGCCGGTCAACCGATGGCCATCGGATGACGGCTGCCGCTCCCCGGATGCGAGCGGTGACGCTTGGACTGCGGGCGAACCTGGCCCAATTCAGCCTTCTTGTAGGCGTCAACGCGCTCGTCGGCGGCATGCTCGGGCAGGAGCGGACCGTCCTCCCGCTGCTCGCCACGCGCGTCTTCGGGCTCAACGCCGTCACGGCGGCGCTGACCTTCATCGTGGCCTTCGGCGTGACGAAGGCGATCACGAACTTCATCGCCGGGACCCTCTCGGACCGCTTCGGCCGAAAGCCGGTGCTGGTTGCGGGTTGGCTGGCAGGCGTGCCCGTACCGCTGCTGCTGATCTGGGCTCCTCGCTGGGGTTGGGTGATCCTGGCCAACGTCCTTCTCGGGATCAATCAGGGACTCGCGTGGTCGATGACGGTCAACATGAAGATCGATCTGGTTGGTCCGGTTCGCCGCGGCCTGGCGATGGGGATCAACGAAGCTGCCGGCTATGGGGCGCTGGCCGCGACCGCCTACCTCACCGGGGTCGTCGCGCAACATGCCGGACTTCGCCCGCAACCCTTCTTCTTCGGGGTAGCCTGCGCGGGCCTCGGATTGGGTCTCTCAGCTTTCTTGGTGCGCGAAACGCGTGGGCACGCCCGCTTGGAAGGCCGTGCGAACGACGGCAGGAACCTGCAGCCGGCGGTCACAATGCGCCACGTCTTCGTCGAAACGAGCTTCAGTGAGCGAGCACTGTCCGCCAGTTGCGCGGCCGGATTGACGAATAACCTCAACGACGGGATGGCGTGGGGACTGTTCCCGCTCCTTTTCGCTCGGCATGGCCTCTCCCTTTCCGCGATCGGGGCGCTGGTCGCGCTCTACCCGTTCGTCTGGGGCGTCGGCCAACTGGCCACGGGCGCGCTGTCTGATCGAATCGGCCGCAAGCGGCTGATCGCTGGAGGGCTGGCCGTCCAGGCAGCCGCCCTGGCCGTGACCGCCAGCGGAAGGGGCTTTGCCATCTGGGCCATCGGTGCGATCGGCCTCGGCGCTGGGACCGCGATGGCATATCCCACGCTGCTGGCGGCAGTCGGCGACGTCGCGCATCCGGCATGGCGAGCATCGGCGGTCGGCGTCTATCGGTTGTGGCGCGACGCTGGATTCGTGGTGGGCGCCCTCCTGTCCGGCGTAGTCGCCGATCTCTTCGGGTTGGTCGCAGCGATCTGGGTGGTGGCCGGCATCACGGCGCTGGGCGCAGCCGTCGTCGGAGTCCGCATGTACGAGACGCATCCCACTCCGGGAGTTGGTGCCCGCCGCCACATGCGGTCGCTTCGGAGAACTAATGAGAGGGAGGAGGGTGAGGCATGACAGACATCCTTGATCTCGTCGATGTGCAGGAACTTCGCAACGAGGTTCAGAAGAAGTACCGTGATGTGGCGGAGAAACCCGCGGGCAACTACCACTTCCATACCGGCCGTCAGCACGCGATCCGGCTCGGTTACGACCAGGCGACCCTCGACCAGCTCGCTGACGAAGCCTGTGAAGCGTTCGCCGGCATGGCCAACCCCTTTCATTGGGAGACGCCGGGGCCAGGGGAGCGAGTGGTGGACCTGGGTTCGGGCGGTGGAATGGATTCTTTCTTCGCGGCGCTCTGTGTTGGCAAAGAGGGTCGGGTGATCGGGGTGGACATGACGCCCCAGATGCTCGAACGCAGTCGCCACCTGGCCAGGAAGTTTGGCTTTGACAATGTCGAATTTCGCGAAGGATATATCGAAAGGTCCCCTGTGGATGACGGCTGGGCCGACGTGGTGATCAGCAATGGCGTGTTCAACCTCTGTCCGGACAAACTCGGTGTCTGTCGCGAGGTAGCCCGTATCCTGCGGCCAGGCGGACGGATGATGATCGCCGATATGTGTATCGAGAAGCCCATTCCGGAGAGCGCTCTTCGTGACATCGACCTCTGGACCGGTTGAATTGCCGGTGCCCTGCCGTGTGCAGGATGGGATACGGTGATCCGAGGCGCTGGGCTCGTTGACGTCGAGCTTGGTCCTCGCATCGACTCCTTCGCTGGTGCCAGTGGAGAGGATAAGGCTCGGCAATTTGGGACATACGGCTATCCGATTCGAGCGCGCAAGCCAGCGTAGAAGCACGACTCACAAGGGGGGCAGCCCGGCTGAAGCAGGAGGAGGACCCCCAAGGGCCGATTTTGGGTCATGGTGAGACGAGGAGGAGTGTGGCGCGCGAGCCGACGGTCGACGAGCAGATTTCAGAGCTAGCGCGACCCCCACCCTGACCCTCCCCCTGAGGCGGAGGGAGAATCGAGGTTAGCCGACGTAGATGCTGGCCAGCACCTGCGTGATCACTGGATCGACCTGACGGTCGCTGATGAACAGGAAGGAACACCGGCGGGTCGGCGTCAGCACCGTGAGCGAAGAGACCCAGGCCCAACCGCCGTCGGCGCGAGCCGCGGCGTTGGGCACCAGACACGTATCGATGGCGGCCCGCGACACGCTCATCGCGGGTGAGTAGTCCCAGACCGAGACCGTGGACACGTGGTCCTGCACCCACGGGACGTCGTGGCGAAGCTCGACCGGGACCGGGGCGGGATCCTGGCTGCTTGGGGTGGAGACCGTGATCTCGAGGAATGGCACGGTCGAGACCTGGGTGTTCCGCACTTCACCGGCACCAGGCCCGGTGCGCGTCAGGGTGTAGCCGTCGGGGAGCATGACACTCCAGCCCTCGTCAGTGGTCGCGGTGTGGATCTGGGTGGTCACCACATAGCGGCCGTTGACCCAGCCCGCGGGTTGGCCGGGCGGCTGCACGTCGTACCAGAGGGCGCCGTCCGCCCCGATGCGCTGGCCAAGCACGGTAGCGCGGGTGCCCTGGGCGAGGCCCGTCAGGCGCTGGCTGTTCACATCTGGAGCCGCGCGCACGTTGACGCCCAGCGGCGCATTGACCCAGATCGCGGTCGGCGGCGGGGCCGCTGGGAGCGGCTGGGGTAACGTCGCGGCTGGACCGTCGTGCACGTAGCAGCTGGCCGGGGTGGCGGAGGCGGCTACGCTGGGAGTCGGTTGGGTGGTGGCGCCGGCGACTGGCTCGGGGGTGGCCGCCCAGCCTGGGAAAAGATGGGTGACCGGCCCGATCAGGGCGAAGCCGGTCAGCCCGCCGATCAGTACCGCCGGCACGGTCTGGCGCAGGGCCGGCATGGCCATGATCTGGCGGACGAGCAGCCTGACGCGCATCAACTCAGGGCGATGCTGGCCAGGATCTGAGTCACGATGGGGGCGTCGTTGTCCGCGGTCCAGAACAGGAACTGGTAGGCGCGGTTCGGCGCCGGGACGCGTACCACCGCCAGGAACAGACCCTCGGGCGTGCGATAGATCTTTTCCTGGACTGTGTAATTCCAGACTTCGGTCAGGCGGCTGTGGTCGAACGTGGAGCCAGTCGGCGTGGCCGGCGGCAGCGCCGCCAGGCTGGCCGCCACCTGGACTTTGACAAAGGGCGGGGCGCTATCACCGGCGGGCCCGGCCGTGAAGGCGCCCGGGCTGGGACTGGCGACGGTCCGAGTGCTGAAGGTCGCCGGCAGCATCAGGGTCCAGCCATCGGTGGTGCTCGACGCCCGGAAGATGGCCGACGTCACCACATTCGCGGCGCTCACCCAGCCCTGCTGCCCGTCCGCGGCCTTGACCTGGTACCAGCTGGACCCATCGGCCATATCTCGCTTGCCGACGACGTCGGCCCTGGCGCCCTGCGCCAGCGTCTCCAGCCGGGCGGCGTTCGAGTCGGGCGCGCCCCGGAGGTTGGCCCCCAATGGCACGTTGACCCAGACGGTCGCCGGCAACGGCGAGGCCGATGGCGTGGCTGAAGCCGTGCTGCTGGGGTGGGTATCGGGGGCAGCCGCCAGGCTGGCGCAGGCCGCCAATACCAGCGAGAGCCCCAACACCGGAAGAGCTCTGAGCATTCCGAGTATTCAACGGCCGGACGGCTCCAGAGATATCACTCCAGCGGACGCCGTGCCGGGATCCCGGGTCGCCTTGGGTATTCGGCCGGCGTTGGGCTTTCCTTGGCCACCAGCAGCATTAACCCCGCCGTGACGCGATGTAACGACGGCGTTCCACCACCCAGCCGCCGGGCGGCCGCGACCAGGGCCAGCGGATCCACCTCGCCGACCTGGTCGATCAGCAGCCCTCCCACCCGTACAAAGGGGAGCGCCAGCTCGAGAAGGACGGCCGGCGGCGCCACCGCCCGAGCCGTTGCCCGGTCGAACCGTTCTCGAAAGGCGGGGTCGTGGCCGAGGATTTCCGCCCGCCCCACCAGGACGGCAACATTCTGGAGTGCCAGGGTGCCGCCGACGTGCTCGAGGAACGCGGCCTTGCGCCGATCCGCCTCGACTAGCGTGAACCGGATCTGCGGCAGCTGGATGGCCAGCGGGATGGCGGGAAGTCCGCCTCCACTGCCGATGTCGATAACCGACTTGACCCCCGACCAATCGAGAGAGAGCAGGCGCTGGGCGTCGGCCAGGTGGGGGTCCAGGGCCGCCATCGAGCGAGCCCCGGTCAGGTTGAGGCGCCGGTTCCAATCGAGGAGCAGCTCGGCGTATTGCTGCACCCGCTCGTCCACCGCCATACAATAGGTGCGTGCCGATCTACGAGTTCAACTGCCAGGAGTGCCGCCAGCTTTTCGACGTGATGGGCAGCTACTCGACCCGGACCGCTGTCCAGGTGTGCCCCAGCTGCGAGAGCACCAACACCCGTGCCGTCTTCTCCACCTTCGCCAGCCTGAAAGCGGGTGACGGCGGCGAGGTCTCCAGCGGCGGTGGGTGCGGCGGGTGCGGCGGCAACTGCGGCTGTTCCTCTAATTAGAAACGAGGTAGCCGAGACCCCCTCCCCTGCCCTCCCCGCAAGGGGGAGGGAGAGTCTGGTCCCGCAAGGGGGGAGAGCGATTTTCGTAGACATGCCGGGGCACGATCGCGGATGATGGGCGCGTGGTGACGGGCGACGCGCCCCTGAGGCTCCGAGTCCTTTCCCTCTCCGAGCTGCTGGACGAGACGTTCCGGATCTATCGGAAAGCCTTTCCCCTGTTCATCGGGATCGCGCTGGCAGTATCCATTCCGACCCTGCTCATCGTGCTGGCATTCGGCGTGTATACGTTCGCGGGCGGCAGCCAGAGCTTCAACACGCCTGAGTTTCGGCAAGATCCTTCCACCATCTTTAAGTCGGCGGCGTTTACGTCGCTGCTCGTTGGGCTGGCGGTGGCGGCCATCGTGAACCTCTTCCTGATCCCGTTCAGCTACGGGGCGCCGGTGCGCGCCGCCATCGATGTGTCGCTCGGGCACCGGCCGACGTTCGGGTCGGTGCTGGCCGCGACCGCGCGTCGCTACTTTGGGCTCTGGGGTGCGGCGATCGTGTACGCGGTGGTCATCCTGCTCCTCTCCATCACCGTCATCGGGATCCCGGTGGCTATCTGGATCTATGTTCGCTGGGTCTTGTTCGTGCCGGCGATGCTCACCGAGAACCTGGGCCCCATCCGGGCGCTGGGACGAAGCTGGACGCTGCTTGAGGGGAAGTGGTGGCGGACGTGCGGGATTCTTTTGCTCCTCCTCCTGCTGCTGTACATCGTGGGCCTGATCATCGGGACGTTGTTTCAGTTCGTGGGGGCTCTGATCCCAGGGCTCTCGCAGGACGCCCGGCTGGCGGTCAACCAGGTGGGGAGTTCCCTCGGCGGTGTGGTGGCTGCCCCCATCCAGTACATCGCCTGGACCCTGATGTACTTCGACCTGCGGGTCCGGAAGGAAAGCTTCGACCTGGACCAGCTGGCGCAGCAGGTCGGATCCACGGGTCCGTCACCGGTCGGTTAAGAGCCGCCTATCGAGCGCGGAACGCCCGGGACCTTTGGGTTGCTCTGGACGATGGTCAGCGCCTCCCCACCGCCTATCCCCTTTCGCCTGCGGGCGCTGGGGCTGGCCGAGCTCCTCGATGAGACCTTCCGCATTTACCGCCGGTCGTTCGGGTTGTTTGCCGGCCTCGCCCTGGCCGTCACCTTGTCGGGGATGGTCATGAATCTACTCTCCGGCTCGTACCGAAGCTGGGGATGGTTGACCAGGGTCGTCCAGAACATGAGCAATCCGGACGCGCTGCAGGGAGTCGCGCAATCGCCTCCGCCGCAAACGGATCCGGCCATTGGCCTGCTGGCCAGCCTGGTCAGGCTGATCCTGGTCCCAGTGACGGCGGGCGTGATCATCTACACCGCCAACCAGATCATCAAGGGGCGGAACCCGACCATCGTGGGGGCGCTGGAGGGAACCCTGCAGCGCTACTGGGGGCTGGCCGGGGTGGCCCTGTTGGGAGGCGTACTGCTGTTCGCTGGCATCCTGTTGATCACCATTCCGTTCGTGATCTGGATTGCGGTGCGCTGGCTCGTCGGGGCACCCGCGCTGCTGGCCGAAGACCTGGGGCCGGTCAATGCCCTGGGCCGAAGCTGGCAACTGGTCGCAGGTCGCTGGTGGCGAACAGTTGGTATCTTCCTCGTCGTGGTGATCATGACCACGATCGCGTCGGCGATCCTGGGGGCCACCGGCGGCGCCATCATCGGACTGGTTCCCGGGCTGAGCGACGATCTGGGGGGCGCGCTGGTCCAGGTGACTGGCTCGCTCACCGGAGCGCTCGTCCTGCCGGTCAGCTACATCGCCATCACGTTGATGTATTACGACCTTCGCGTCCGCCGCGAGGGGCTCGACCTGGACCAGCTCGCTCAGCAGGCTCAACCACCTTCGGCCGCCTGAGCCGACTATCCCTCTTCGCCGTGGTGGGCGCGGCCCTGGCGCTCGGCATTCCGGCCGCCGGTGCGGACGACCTGCACGCGTATCAAGACGCGGTGCGCCAGGCCCACGCACTGGTCATCCAGGGCGAGCGCCAGCACGATCCTGGAGCCGGCCGGGCCGCGGCGGACGTGCTGGCCGGTCCGGTGGGTGACAGCCAGCCCGAAATCCTGGCCGACCTCCGCCGGCAGCCACCCGACCTGGCCGACGCGGATAACCGGTTGACCGCGCTGGAGGCGGCGCTGAAGTCGCCGGCGGATACGTCAGATCCGGCCCGCGCCAGCCGGGAATTGCACCGCATCCTGGCCCTGCCCCGCTACGACGCCATGCGCGCGTCCCCGTCCCCCATCGACACGGCGGCCGCCTGGTTGATCCAACGCGTGCTGGATTTCTTGGCGGGACTCGGCTCTGGCGGCGGCGGCCGGGCGATCATCGGCCTGCTCCTGCTGGCCTTCGTGGTGGCCGCGCTGGTGATCGCGGCCGTGGTGCTGCGCGATGCCCAGATCCGCCGCCGGCAGCGGCTGGCCGCCGGCGCTGCATCGGCTCGGCAGCTGGCCGCCGATCGCTTTGCCGACGCCGATCGGCGGGCCGCCGCCGGTGATTACGTGGGGGCGCTGCGGGCCCTGGCCGGCGGCGTGTCGGCGGCCCTGGGCGGGGAAGAGGCCTGGGAGGTGAGTCCGCTTACGGTGCGAGAGCTGTTTCGGCGGGCCGATCGTCCGGACGCACTGGGGCCGCTGCTGCTCCCCTTCGAAGCGGCGGTCTACGGTCATCGCCCGCCCGACGCCGAGGTGTA
>VBID01000183.1 GCA_005880615.1 Chloroflexota bacterium | reverse complement strand
GATCAGGTCGCCGCCTTCCTGCGCGAGGACCTCGCGAAAGCAGTGCTCCTTCGACTCGAACTGCTCGTAGAACGCAGACTTCGACATCCGCGCGCGTGCCACGATATCGTCGACCGACGTGTCGTGATAGCCACGCGCGGCGAACATGCCCAGCGCGGCCTGGGTCAGCCGCGCACGCCGCTGCAAACGTCGCGCCTCGCGCGGATCAAGAACGTCTGATTCGGAGGCTACCGCCCTAGTCGTGGGCAAGGGCTCGCGAAATGACAAGCCGCTGGATCTCGCTGGTGCCTTCGAACAGCGTGTAGATCTTGGCGTCGCGGTGCCACTTCTCGACCGGGAAGTCCCTGATATAGCCGTAACCGCCGCAGATCTGGATCGCCTGCTCGGTGACCTTGACCGCAACCTCGCCGGCCTTCAGCTTCGCCATCGAGCCCTCGGCCTTCTTGAACTCTCCGCCGCTGCGGCCCTCCCACAGCGCCCGCCAGATCAGCGCCCGCGTCGCCTCGATCTCGGTCGCCATGTCCGCGAGCATGAACGCGATCGCCTCGTTCTCGATCAGCGTCCGGCCGAACTGCTTGCGTTCCTTGGCGTACTGCAGCGCGAACTCGAATGCCGCGCGGGCGATGCCGAGCGCCTGCGCTCCAACGATCGGTCGCGACAGCTCGAACGTCTTCAGCGCCACCGACGATCGCGAGTGCGTTCCCGCACGCGCGCGGGCCAGCTTGGCCTCCAGCTTCTCCACACCGCCCAGGACGTTTTCGAGCGGGATCCTGCAGTCCTCGAGCAGCACCTCGGCGGTGTGCGAGGCGCGGATGCCCATCTTCCTTTCCTTCTTGCCCTGGCGGATGCCCTTGGTCCCTGGCGGCACGACAAAGCTCGCCTGCCCGCGAGTCCCGAGCTCAGGTTCGACAGCGGCGACCACGACGTGCACGTCCGCGATGCCGCCGTTGGTGATGAAGATCTTCTGCCCGTTGATGACCCAGTCGCCGTTCTGGCGCACAGCGCGCGTCTTCATCGACGACACGTCCGACCCGGCTTCGGGCTCGGTGACGGCGAAAGCGCCCAGGGCCGGCTTCTCAACGGTGCCGAAACAGGCCGGGATCCACGTCGCGATCTGCTCAGGGGTGCCCTGCGAGAAGATCGCCGCGATCGGGAGGCCGGTGCCCTGGATGGCGAGCGCGATGCCGGCACAGCCCCAGGTCAGCTCCTCGGCGACGAGGGCGGGCATGATGCCGCTGCTGTCGGCGAAGGTCTGCTGAAGGAACTCGACGCCATACAGGCCCACCTCGGCCGCCTTCTTCACGACCGGCCACGGGAACTCCTCGGACTCGTCGTACTGCGCGGCCACGGGTCGGATCTCCTTCTCTGCGAAGCTGTGGACCCAGTCCCTGATCTCACGCTGCTCGTCGGTCAGCTCGAACGAAACCATGTCTCTCCTGTTCTCAGAACGCTCCGGGGGCTTCGATTGTCTTTACAACGTTTCGGTACTGGTACGTACCGGTCTGTGCAACGCAGAACGCTACGCCGCAGCGCGTCATCGTGTCAATGGGCTTAACGGGGTTTAGCCAGGCGGTAGGGCTTTGACGACATTCGCCTTCTTCCACGCGTCCTGACCGAGCCGGAACGCCGTCAGGACCAGGAATCCGCCCCAAACCCGGGCCAGGAGCAGGCCGGGAACGTGAGCCGCGAGCAGCGCCCCCAGGATCGCGCCGACGACCCCTCCCCCACCCATCCAGAGGGCGGGCCCGAGCAGCACGTTGCCCTCGCGCACATGAGTTACCCCGCCGACGATCGCGGTTGGGATGATGGCCGCCAGCGACGTCCCCTGCGCCAGCGCCTGGTTGAATCGAAATCCCACCGTCATGATCGGCACGAAGGCAGTGCCGCCGCCGATGCCGATGAAGCCGCTCAGGATGCCGGCCGCCAGGCCGCCGAGGATGGCCAGCCCATCGCCCCAGTTCACGGCGCGATAACCTCCTTGAGGCCAACGATCAGCAGCACGGCGGCGACGATCAGGGTGACCTCACGCTCCGGGATCCGGTTGAGAATTCGCGCGCCGATGTAGGCGCCGACCACGCTGCCGATGATCAGAAACAGCGCGAAATGAAAATCGACCTCGGGCCGGCTCTGCAGGAAGTAGTAGACGGGCAGGGCCGCGATCGAGATCGGGATGATGGCGATGAGCGAGTTGGCGTTGGCGTGCCGCTGGCTCACACCCGCCCACCAAAGCTGCAACGGAATCATCACGAAGCCCCCGCCAACGCCGAGCAGACCACCCAGGAACCCACCGAGAACACCAATCGTGGCGAAGACTGGGCGGCGCCCGGGTTTTGCTATTCGGGAGCCTTGGGGGTGGGGGGCGCTTCGGGTTGGCTGGTCACCACGGAGTGGTGGCGGAACGAGACGTCCCCAACCGGCTGCACGCCCGACCCTTTGGCCTTCTTCTTCTTTTTGACCTCGCGACCCTGTTTGTTGCGTCCTTTAGCCATGAGACCCAGTTTCTATGACGAGGGCCAGTTCGCGCAAGAAGGATTCGACGTCCGTCACCAGGCCGATCGACTGCCAGCTGCCCCGGTCGGCCAGCTTGGTCACGACCGCCGGGTTGATGTCCACGCAGACCGTGCGTACGCCGGCCGGCAGCATGTTGCCCGTGGCGATCGAGTGCAGCATGGTCGAGAGCATGAGCGCCATCCGGACCCCGCTCAGCGAGGCGCGCATCCGCTGCTGCGCCTCCACCATGTCTGTGATCACGTCGGGCAGCGGCCCGTCGTCGCGCACGGAACCTGCGAGGACGTACTCGACGCCGTGGTCGATGGCCGACTTCATCACCCCGGAGGTCAGCTGGCCGCTCTCGACCATCTGCTTCAGACCGCCCGCGGCCCGGACGCGATTGATCGCGCGCATGTGATGCTCGTGGCCATGCTCGATGGCGAGCCCGCTCTCGACATTGACGCCCAGCGCCGTCCCGAAGAGAGCCGACTCCACGTCGTGGACCGCCAGCGCGTTGCCTGCAAACAGGACTTGCACGTATCCGAGCTCGATCAGCCGGGACAGGTAGCGGCCGGCGCCGGTGTGGACCACAGCGGGCCCGGCGACGACGACGATGCGTCCGCCTGACGTCCGGATCTGCTTCATCTCTTCGGCGATCGCGGCGATCAAAACCTTCTTGGGCTTCTCAGCTGAAACCTCGCTCGCCATGAACGTGAAGATCTCCGTCTGCCGGGATCGCTCGATCGGGGTGACCCT
>VBID01000209.1 GCA_005880615.1 Chloroflexota bacterium | reverse complement strand
CTCGCGCTTGTACCGGGTTGCTGTTCCGTATTCCGGCCCGGAGAACCCAGACCAATTGGGCCAAGGCGCCATGAGCGGCCCCACCCTGGATCACCCGCAACCAGTAGACATCAGTGTGAGATCCGAAAACGATATCCGGAGGTTGATACACATGATGAAATTGACCCGCAGGGAGATCCTGGAAAAGTCTCCAAGACTGGCCGGCGCTGTGGCCATGGGGCTGCCGCTGGCGGCGCCCGTGCTGGCGGAGGAACCCTCTACGGCGCAGCGCAAGCTGAAGGTAGTAGCGGTAGGAGGACATGTGGACGATCCTCAAGGCGGCTGCGGTGGCGCCATGGCCCTCCATGCTGAACAGGGACACGAGGTCGTGGCGCTTTCTCTGACTCACGGCGACTCCGAGCCCATCGCGGGCCAGCTCGGCATATCGAATAAAGAGCTTGCCGCCCGGAGGTCCGCCGACGCCATAAAGTCCTGCGCCCTTCTTAAGGCTCGCATGATTTTTATGGACCAAATCGACCTGCATACGGAAATTACACCCGCTCGTTATCAGGAGTTTTCCCGAACCATGCTGGCCGAGAAGCCCGATATCGTCTTCACGCACTGGCCTATTGACACCCACCCCGACCACCGCGTTGCTTCGCTCCTCACCTACAATACCTGGTTGGATGCCGGACTCAAATTTGAGCTCTACTACTACGAGGTTGAGACAGGTAGACAAACTCAGCATTTTTTTCCTAATCATTATGTGGATATAACGCCTGTGGAGGCCCGGAAGCGCGAGGCTTGCTTCACCAACGGCGCCACGATCGAAGGGTGGTGGGGTTTGCATGAGGCGATGCAGCGATTTCGGGGGATGGAGTACGGTTGTAAGGCTGCCGAGGGTTTCGTCCATATGAGCTCACGCCTCATTTGCCCTCCACCTTTCTGGCAGCATGGATGCCGCTACGCTGAAGAGTGAGCGACGAATAGAAAGCAGGATGGAAGCCAGCCGTCTTGGAGTTTGTTGAAAAGCTCGACTAGCATGCCATCTCTGAGAAGGTCGCTGCGGCGACCGACGAAGAATCTCGCAAGTGATTGATTTGTCTGACAAGCAGATTCTTCTCCCGCTCTGCGGGATCAGGATGACACGAATAACCTCTTTTTGAGCAACCCGCTAGACTAGAATGCTTGCTATACGCCGACGCGGCTTTTTAGCGCTACTCGGTGGCGGTCTGGCCCTCCCTCGATGGCTCTCCGCCGAGCACCACGTCGTTTCGGCGGACCCTTTGGTGGTCGAGTTTGATCTAAAGTCCCTGCGGGGACTTCACACTTCGGTCGAAGATTTCTACGTGCGTAACCACTTCGATGCTCCCCTGGCCGCTGGACAGGCAGTGCTGCAGGTGGAAGGCGAAGTCGAGCGGCCTTGCCGCCTGGCGCCGGCAGACCTCGCGCCGTTCCCCGAGCGCGATCTGGGGGTCGTTCTGGAGTGCGCTGGTGACGGCGTCGGGCCGATGGGTTTGGTGAGCAACGGTTCCTGGGCCGGGTGGCCGCTCGCCGCCGTGCTCTCCTCAGCCCGTCCAACCCGCGCGGCAGCGCATCTCCATCTCTTCGGTCGCGACGGCTATGCGCGCAGCGTTCCCATGGAGCGCGCGCTCGAGGGCGGCGTTCTGGTCACACACCTCAATCAGCGTCCCTTAACTCGCCAGCACGGCGCACCCTGGCGAGCGCTCTTCCCCGGCTGGTATGGGATGGACTCGGTAAAGTGGCTTGAGCGCATGGTCGTGTCGGCAGTTCCCCTGCCATCACGCGACGGGTCCTACCAGGAGCTCGTGCAGGGCGCTGAGGGAGAACTCAGCCGCCAGCCTCTCCCGCGGGTGCAAGTCAAGTCGGTGATCGTCGACCCGGCCGAGGGCGCCGTGCTGCGTCCCGGGCTAACCCCTATCCACGGCTTGGCTTGGTCGGGTGAAGGAACAATTTCCTCCGTCGAGGTGAGCTGGGACGGAGGAAGGAACTGGCTCCCCGCCCGGGTTGGGGAGGGCAAGGATTTCAACTGGACGCTGTGGCATGCCGCGGTAGAATTGACGCAGCCGGGAGCCGTGGAGCTCGTCTCTCGCGCCCGTGACATCAAAGGCTTCGCGCAACCCGCACGGCGCGACCCGGGGCGCTTGGATGGCTATGCGAACAATTGGTATCATCGGGTGCGCTGCGTGGTTGCCTAATGTAGTGCGTCGAACGCTTCTTTACAGATCGAGCGCATCGCCACGGCCACGGAAGCAGGTCTGCGTTTGGAGTGCGGCGGCTTGCCGCCGCTCTAGGGCGCGGAAGCTTGCTTCCATGCCTTGTTCCAAGCCTTGCGCAGCGGCAAGCCGCCACGCAGCAAAGCGGGAGCAAGCTCCCGCACTCCAAGGACCTTCCGGAGTCAGCGTGAGTGGTGAAAGGAACTTACGATTCAGCATACTCGAGCGTACTCAACCATGAAGATGACCCCGCTGCTCTACGGCGCGCTTGCGGCCCTCTGGCTTCCCACGCTGGGAATTACCCAGGGCTCGCCTGAAAGTTCCGAGCGCTCCGAAACCGCGCACTATGACGGAGCCGACTGGCACTTGAAAGGCGAAGGCATCGTCTGCTGCCCCTGCGCCGTCCCCTGCCCCTGCCGTACAAACGGCGGCGCAACTTATGGACACTGCGAGGCAACCCTCTACCTCCACATCCGGGAAGGCCATTATGGAGAGCTTAGCCTGAATGGTCTGCGGGCTGTGGAGACGAGCGGCGCGTGCGGGATGAGCTACGAGCACCTGGCCGCCCTCTATTTCGATCGCTCGGCCACGCCGGAAGTGCAAGCGGCTTTCATGAAAATTCTGGCCAGCTTTTCCGCGACGCAAACCATCGGGTTTCCGTACGTTCGTACCGCGCCGATGGACGTCCAGATCACGGACAGTCACCTCTTCCGCATCTCGATCCCTGACATCCTGGAAATGGCCGTGGACCGGAACTGGGGGCAGGCGACTCCTCCTCTGCCGGCGCTGGCGGCGCGGGATCGCTTCTCCAACACCCTCCAATACGTCCAAAACCTTCGGTATCGCATGCGCGATGCGGGCGCGAAGCTGGATTTCGATTACAGCCGCCGGCAGGCGAACTATCGGGACGTCGATCTGGACGTGGCGGACTACCGCGCGCGGCGGATGCTCGCCCAGTATCTCGATAGCAGCGGCTGGTTCAATTCCGCCCAACTGCGCATCGTCAACGAACAGCACCTGACTCTTCCCGACCTCGAGGCCATCCGCCGTGAGGTGGCGCGTCTGCGCCGAGCGCAAGGGGGACCCCAGTGAGGCACCGGAAGCCGATTCCATCGCTTCCGATGGCCCTGCTTCTCTTCTG
>VBID01000208.1 GCA_005880615.1 Chloroflexota bacterium | reverse complement strand
TACTGCACCCGCCGGTCCTCGAGGAGGTCGGCCTGCCCGCAGCAATCCGCTGGTGCGTCGAAGGCTTCGCCCGGCACAGCGGAATATCGGTCGAGCTCGATCTCCCGACCGACTTCGGGCGTCTGCCAATGAACGTGGAGACTGCCCTGTTCCGGATCGTCCAGGAATGCCTCACCAACGTTCAGCGGCATTCGGGCAGCCCGACGGCCCGCATTCAGCTCGTGCGAACGCCGCGATGGGTCGCCCTGGAGGTGCAGGATCAGGGTCGAGGGATTCCAGCCGGAATCCTGAGCCGGCGAGACGGAGTCGAGGCGCTCGGCATAGGACTGCTGGGCATGCGTGAACGGGTCCGGCAGCTGGGGGGGCAGCTCCGGATCGGCTCCAACGGGAAGGGCGCGACGGTCCAGGCGGAAATCTCTCTACCGGCAGAAGGGGCGTGACTTCCGTGCGCATCCTCATTGCCGACGACCACGAGGTCGTCCGGCGCGGTGTGCGTGCTCTGCTGGACGGCCACCCCGGCTGGCAAATATGCGCTGAGGCGGTCGAGGGCAGGGAGGCGGTGGAGAAAGCGGCCCGGCTCCAGCCGAACGTGGTGATCCTCGACATCGGCATGCCCGGGCTGAACGGGCTCGAGGCCGCACGCCAGATCCGGGATGCTTCTCCGCTCAGCGCAGTGCTCATCCTCACCTTGCACGAATCAGAGCAAGTCATCCGGGACGTGCTGGCGGCCGGGGCCCGGGGCTACGTTCTCAAGTCCGACGCGGGCCGGGATCTGGTGAACGCCGTGGACGCACTCAGTCGCCACAAGACCTTCTTCACTTCCCGCGTGGGGGAGATGGTGGTCCAGGGATATCTGAGCGCCGGACAGCCCGGCGAGCAGGGAGAGCATTCCGTGCTGACTCACCGAGAGCGGGAAGTCACCCGCATGTAGCTCCAGAGCGACCAGCCGGCCGGCTCCGGGTGCTCCCGCGGCAGGAGGGCCATCTGCACCTGGCGCGCCACTTCGATCTCGTCCCGCGCCAGGACCTTCTCCTTCAGCTCCATCATCAGCACGATGAGAAGGATCGGAAAAGCCCAGCGGCGCAGATCGACCGTCAGATCGTTCTCGCCGAGGTTCAGGGTCAGTGTCCCGAAAAACCACATGATGAGGGTCGCCAGGAGGACCACGCGCCTGGGGGGCGAAAGCTTCATGAGAAGCCCCTTCAGCACCCAGATCACGACCCAGACGGCGCGACGGATCCGACCCATCGCCGCCAGCCGGGCGCGCTGCTCCTCGTCTAGTGTCCTGAATTGGAGATCCGCTGACAAAAGCGTGCGATGCTCGCGAAGATTTCATCGGCGGTCTTGGTCCACACGAACGGCTTCGGGTGCATATTGTTGGAGCTGAGGTACGCCATGATCGCTTCTTCCAGCTCGCGGGTGCTGCGATGGGTGCCGCGCCGGATCTGCCGCTCGGTCAGCAGTCCGAACCAGCGTTCCACCAGGTTCATCCACGACGCGCTGGTGGGCGTGAAGTGCAGGTGAAAGCGGGGATGTCTGACCAACCAGCGGCGAATCGACGGTGTCTTGTGGGTGCCGTAGTTGTCGAGGATCAGATGTACGTCGAGCCGGGACGGCACCGACGCATCGATGGTGCCCAGGAACTTGCGGAACTCGCGCGCGCGATGCCGCCGGTGGCACTCGCCGATCACCTTGCCGCTCTTCACGTCCAGCGCCGCGAACAGAGAGGTGGTCCCGTGGCGCACGTAGTCGTGGGTCCGGCGCTCCACCTGTCCCGGCCGCATCGGCAGAAGCGGCTGCGTCCGGTCCAACGCCTGGACCTGCGACTTCTCGTCGGCGCAGAGCACCAGGGCCTTGTCCGGGGGGTTGAGGTAGAGCCCGACGATGTCCCGGACCTTCTCGATGAACAGCGGATCTTTCGACAGCTTGAAGGTCTCGCTGCGATGGGGTTGCAGCGCGAAGGCCCTCCAGATCCGGCTGACCGCCGTCTGCGAGAGCCCGCACGACTTCGCCATCGAGCGCGTGCTCCAATGGGTGGCCTCCCGAGGCGTGCTCTCCAGTGTCATCGTGATCACCCGTTCCACGTGAGCATCGGTGATCTTTCTGGGAGCACCGGGCCGCGGCTCATCCAGCAACCCGTCGAGCCGCTTCTTCAGAAAGCGGGCGCGCCATCGGCCCACGGTCTGACGCGTGATGCGAACCTGCGCGGACACGTCGGCGTTCGTCACTCCGGCCGCACAGGCCAGAATGATGCGGGCCCGCTGGGCCAGCGCCTGCGCTGTCTTGGGTCGGCGCGACCATCGTTCGAGGGCCTCGCGCTCTCCGGGAGAGAGCGTGAGAGCCGGCATCGGTCGTCCTCTGCGCATCGGTGTCCTCCCTTCTACACCGAATACGCAGCGAATCGATCATTAGTTCCATGATTTATAACTCAGGACACTAGGAGTGCACTGCCACGTGGTGGCTCCCTCGCTCGTGCCAGTGAAGGCGGGCGATCGAGTCAAGGCCGATCATCGCGAGAGCCACAAGGACAAGAGAATCCTCGTGTCTGTTATGCGACAGGCCTGTGGTCGGAGCCGCGATCTTAGTGCGACGCGGCTCCGGACGGATGACGACCTTGACGGCGAGCCGGCAAGGCTCTATCCGCGAATATCAGCTTGATCAACCGTCGATAAAACCAGCTCGACCGTCGCCTGGTCTGCCCGGCAATCACGCACCACCCTCGGGGTGAGTTGCCAGGTCGTTCCATATCAACAGTCAGAGAGGCGTCTGAACCGCACCGCGCCTCCGGCCCCCACTTCATTCACACCCCAGCCCACCGTCCGGCCACTCCTTTCCCAGCTGGACGTTTTCCGTGAAGAAAGCCCCCTGCGCCCCGCTGCCGCTACTGTTTAATCGCCGGTCCGACTTCCCGGATCGAACCGTTCTGCTTCAGCATATCAAGGAAGATGTTATGGCCACTCTTATGCTTCGGGATGGGGAGCGTATAGTTGGCGGAGCGGCCAGTCGTGCATTGCGTGCACCCGATCGGGCTGGGGTTCTGTTGGATCTTTTTACCCTGATTGTCGATCGTAAAGACGTTGAAGCCGACGAGATCGACTTCGTGAGTCGTGGTCCAGGTGACGGTGCCCGAACCCTTACCAATCGAGTTCGTGAAGCTGATGAAGAGGCTGGCGCTCTGAAAGCAGGCCGCTCCAACACCAGGAATGCTGGAGGGCGCCTGATCCGGGTTGTAGATGGTCGGGCAGTTGTCGCAGGCGTCTCCTATCCCGTCGCCGTCCGAATCTTTCTGATTCGGGTTATAGGTGGCGGCACAATTGTCGCAGACGTCGCCGACGCCGTCGAGATCGACGTCGGACTGGTTTGGGTTGTAGATCGTGGGGCAATTGTCCACGCAATCCGGCACGCCGTCTCCATCCAGATCGAGACACTGGCGCTCGAAGGCTCCTATGTCGATGATCGCTACCCCGTCGAGGTTGCCGTCCACGACTCGTGGGAAGCCGCGCTGGTCGGTTGCAGGAGCGTTGGTGTTATCGCCAAGGTCCACGACCGGAGAGCCCGCAGCATGTGTCAGCGTCGGGCCGCCGTTGTCCGCCAGCGGGCCGAGCAGCGGATCGACGCCATAGATATCGCCGGTCGGGTCCCCCACGATGGTGGCTCCCGTGGGATTCTGCAGGAGGTTATGCCCGGCCGAGGTGATCGTGCCGGAGAAATCACCTGATCCGGATGGATCGCGGTTGTCAGCCATGATGGTGTTCCTGGTGGTCAGCGTCGCGCCGTAGCTGTATACCCCCCCGTGGCCAGCCGGCTCGGTGTTGAAAGCGATCGTGCAGCTATTCATCGACAGCGTTCCCCGGTTGTAGATGCCGCCGCCGTAGTAGGCACTGTTGCCGCTGACCGTGGAGTTCGTCAGAGTCAGGCTGCCCCCGTTCAGGATGCCGCCGCCGGAGATATATCCGGAGTTGCCATAGAAGAGGGACCGCTGGATGTCGCCCGCCCCTCGGCTCAGGTCGAGCCCGCCGCCTCCATCGGTTAAGTTGGCGTAAACCGTGCTGCTATCCATCTTGAACAATTGCCCAGAGCTATCGATGCCACCGCCGCCGTAGCGGCTGGCATTATTTGAGATCAGCGACCCCTCGATTACCAGAATGGGGCCAGAGGAGACAATCCCCCCACCGAACTCGGCTTGGTTCCGAACTGTTCAAGATTCCTCCGCCATAGCCGCCAAGCGGGACCGTTCCCCTCTGGATCGTCACATCCCGGACCACGACCGTCGCGCCGGAGGCAATCTCAAAAATCCGTCCTGCAAGATTCCCGTCGATAGCGAGCGCGGGCGCCCCCGGACCATCGATCGCCAGGTCCGACGAAACGGCGATCTCCCCGCTCGTCAGGAGGATCGTCCCCGTGATGCCGAAATCGATCGTGTCTCCCGAGGAGGCTGTTGCAATTGCCTCGCGCAGGGTGCCCGGGCCGCTGTCCGCCAGGCTGGTGACGGTCATGGTGGCAGCGTGCGAAGGGGCCCATCCCGGCATGAGGCACATGAAGACCAGCAGCAGCGTTGCGCGAGTGCGACTCATGGAAGGCCCTCCTTTGCATCGGTCACACGACCGCTTCGTGAATGGGTCACGACGTCTTCACGCCTGGCCCGACTTCGAATGGCGATGCGGAATGCCGTCTTAAGCGAAGTATACTCCGTTCGCCCCGCGTCCCCCCCACAAAACTCAACCTGATTTGACCGCTTTTTGTAGCACGTGAGTTGTCCGCTCGTCCGGAAAGGGCCCGGTGGTACGACATGGTCTTGGGGAGGTGGCCATGAGGTACGCGGCCGAGGCCGTGGAGCGAGCGATGAAGGTGCAGGAAGTGATACTGCAGGGGATGAGCGGGAAGCACACGTGGTGGCAGGTGGCGGAGACTTTGAACGTGAGTCCACGGACGGCGCGGCGGTGGTGGCAGCAATGTGGTTACCGCGGGCTGTTCGATCTGCGGCGGCAGACGCCGTCACCGAAGAGGGCACCGCTGGAGGCGGTGGAGCGGGTGCTGTCGTTGTACCGCGAGCGCTACCTGGGGTTCAACGTGCGGCACTTCCACGAGATCGCGCAGCGGGAGCACGGCGTGGGGCTGTCGTACAGCTTCGTGAAGAAAGCGCTGCAGGAGGCGAAGCTGGTGATGAAGTATCGTCCGCGGGGGCGGCATCGCCGGCGGCGAGAGCCGCGGGCCTGCGTGGGGGAGCTCCTGCACCTGGACGGCAGCCCGCACGCCTGGCTGGCCC
>VBID01000207.1 GCA_005880615.1 Chloroflexota bacterium | reverse complement strand
TTCGGGGTAGACGAGGGCGGCTTTGGGCGCCGTGGCGGTCTCGACGTCGGCCACGGCGGGCAGTGGCTCGAGGTCCATCTCGATCCGGTCGATCGCGTCGCGCGCCTGCTGGCGCGATTCGGCGATCACGACCGCCAGCGGCTGGCCCACATGGTGCGCGCGGCCGTTCGCCAGGGGCCGCCGCTCTGGGACGAACGCCGCCTCCTCCGGCGCTTCCGTCGGCATCGAGCCCAGCTCCTGCAGGTCGGCGTCGGTCCAGGCGGCCAGGACGCCGGGTGCCTGCCGAGCGCCGGTCAAGTCGAGACGGCGGACGACGGCATTCGCCTGGTAGCTGCGGAAGAAGAGGGCGTGCACCAAGCCCGCCGGCTGGCGGTCGTCAACATAGGTCCCGGCTCCAGTGACCAGCCGTGGATCTTCGAGCCGGCGCATGGAGCGCCCAAAGGTCGGGGGGCCCATCGGATCAGTCTACGGAACACGCGTTCAGCAGCCGGACGCGCCGACTCATTGACTTCTGGCGGCAGCCGTAGTATGTGTCTTAACCGAGTCTTGTCCCAATATTGACCGAGTCTTTCCTGCTTGGGCAGGTTGTGCGCATAGGCTGTCCAGGAGGGTCACGCAGAGGGAGGAGGAACGATGCTTATAGTCCGCCGATTCGTGCGACTGGTTGCTTTAGTAGCAGTCCCGACGTTCGCCTCGGGGCTGGGATCCAGCGGTGCCTCCGCGGCACCTCCCGACACCGGCTGTCACCTGCAATCAGCCAGGGGAGCCATCCAGCATGTGATCGAGATCCAGTTCGACAACTTCCACTTCACTCGGGACAACCCGAATGTTCCCTCCGATCTGGAGCAGACCCCGAATCTGCTCAACTTCATCACCGGCAACGGTACGATGCTGACCAACCAGCACACGCCGCTGATCTCCCATACCGCGGTGGACATTCTCACCACCCTCACGGGGGTGTACCCCGACCGGCATGGAATGAACGTTGGAAACAGTTACGGATTCTTCCGGAAAAACGGAAGCGTGGGCTTTAACAGCTCGTTTGCCTACTGGACCGACAAGAGCGCCGACGGCGCTTACAATCTCGTCACGCCTGAGGGCAAGAACGCTCCGGCCCCGTGGGTCCCGTTCACCCGGGCCGGGTGCAACGTAGGCGGTGTCGCGACCGCCAACATCGAGCTCGAGCGGCTGGCAAATATCGCGACCGTCTTCGGTTCGTCATCTCCCGAAGCACAGGAGGCCTCGACCAATCCGGACCAGGCGAACGCCGATTTCATCGGAATCGCGGTGCACTGCGCCCAGGGCGCCGCGCTCTGCGGAGGGAGCAACGGCCGCGCAGACGTCCTCCCGAGCGAGCCGGGCGCTTATACCGGATTTAACGGGCTGTTCGGGCACAAGTACGTGGCGCAACAGCTCGGCGGGATTGCAGACCTCAGTGGCAACGTCATGAGCGGATTTCCCGGTTTTGGCGGAATCAGTGCCTCCCAGTCGCTCGGCTACGTCGCCGCGCTCCAGGAGCACGGCGTGCCGGTGACCTATGCCTACATCGCCGACGCTCACGACGATCATGTCAACGGCCGGGCCTTTGGTCCGGGTGAAGCGGGCTACGTCGCCCAGCTGCAGGCCTACGATCGGTCCTTCGGCCAGTTCTTCACACGGTTGGCTGCCACTGGGATCAACCAGGGCAACACCCTGTTCGTCTTCACGTCGGACGAGGGTGACCACTTCGTTGGTGGCGCACCGACCCCGGCAAGCTGCGACGGCATCACCACTCCATGCGCGTACAGCAAGATTGGCGAGATCGATGCCAACCTCAAGGGCCTAATGGCGTCCGAGGCGAACGTCACCACGGCATTCGCCATCCACTTCGATGACGCGCCCAGCGTGCACATTGTGGGTAACCCGGCCCCGGACGCGGCAGTCACCCGCACCTTTGAACACGGTGCGGCGGGTCTCTACGACCCGAGCAATGCCGTCACCGGGCAGCGCACGCCGCTCACCCAGCGCCTGGCGGACCCGGTGGAGCTCAAGAACCTGCACATGGTCACGACCGGGGACCCGGCGCGGACACCGACCTTTGTCCTGTTCGGCAATCCCGACTACTTCATCCACACCTTCGGTTTCAACGCGGGCTGTGCGTTTGCCTCGTGCTTCAATGAGGACCCAGGATTCGCCTGGAACCATGGCTCGTTCAATCCCGAGACGGTGACGACCTGGCTCGGGCTGGTTGGCCCCGGGGTGCGCAACGAAGGAATCACGGGCACGGTGTGGTCGGACCATACGGATGTCCGGCCGACTCTCCTCGCGCTGACCGGGCTGCCGGATGACTATGCCACCCAGGGTCGGGTCTTGTTCGAGGTGCTCCATGAAGATGGGCTCCCCGTGTCGCTGCGGCAGCACCTCGGGACGCTCCAGGACCTGGCGGCGGTGTACAAGCAGCTGAACGCTCCGGTCGGCCTGTTCGGTCTGGAGACACTGAAGGTCTCCACCACCGCGCTCGAAGGCGATGTGGGCACGTACGCCAGCCTCGAGAGCCAGCTCCAGGCGCTGGGGGACGATCGCGACGCGGTCGCCGGTCAGATGTCCGCGGCCCTGAATGCGGCGGCCGGCGGCCAGGCCATTAATGAGAACCAGGCGAAGGACTTGATCGGCGAGGGGCAGGCGCTGCTCGCTCGGGTGACCCTGCTGGCAGGCAGCTGATATCGGACCTGCAGTGGAGGGGGCCGCCGGTTGGCGGCCTCCTCCCAGTTTCAAAGGAGGCAATCCAATGAGGCATGGGATCTCGACCCTCGGTCGTGCCCTGGTGGCGACGGCGCTGGCGATCGCCCCGGTCGGCGTGAGCCTGCCGGCCGCGCCGGTCCAGGCTGCCGCACCGGCGGGCTGCCAGCTCAACGCCGCGAGTGGCCGCATCCAGCACGTCATCGCCCTCCAGTTCGACAACGTGCACTTCCGGCGGGACAACCCGAATGTGCCCTCGGACATCGAGCAAATGCCCCACCTCTACAACTTCCTGGTGGGCAACGGCACCGTGCTCAACAATCACCACACGCCGCTGATTTCCCACACTGGCACGGACATCCTGACCACGCTCACCGGCGTTTATCCCGATCGCCATGGGCAGCCGGTCAGCAACACCTTCTCCTTCTACGATTCGAAGGGCAACCCGCATCAGGCGCTGACCTTCGCCTACTGGACCGA
>VBID01000079.1 GCA_005880615.1 Chloroflexota bacterium | reverse complement strand
AGCGCCACGCCGTGTGATCTGCGGAGCTGCCCCGGCTCTGGCAGCGATAGTATTGGCGGCAGCGGTCGCCGGGTGCGGAGACACCGGAGACCTCACGCCGTCGATATCTCCCTCCGCCCAATCGACGGCGAGTCCAGCCACTCCATCGCCCAGTCCATCGCCGACACCACTCGCTCAGCCTCTGCACGTGCCGCTTACCACCCCCGTGATCCTGTTCCACGACCCGGTCAATCCAGATCAGGTCGACGGCACCACATGGGACGGAACAGCCAGCGGGCGGGTCGCGGCTACCGGGGCGAAACTCGGGTTCATTCCTAACCCGGCTGGCACACTCTACGCCACGTTCCCCGATCGCATTTATGACCGGTCGGGCCACCTGGTCGGTTCATATGGCGGCAACATGAAGGGCTTCGGCACCTGGGCCGACGATCAACGCCACTACTGCCAGATGGTCGGCCGGTCCGCGACTCCGCCCCTGAACGGCGAGCCGGCGAGCCTCCAGGTCGGCGCGCCCGGCGAGACGACGCGTACCGTTGCCCAGGTCGGCACCGTCGGTTTGCAAGCGACGATGGCGGTTGCAGCTTGCAGCGAGCTCAGCGATCGGGCGGTCGTCGTCCAGTTGGGTGGCCAGGGCATTGGGGCGCGGCAGCTCTGGGTGGTCCAGCTGTCTACGGGGCACATTCTTTGGACCCGGTCGTACATCTCGGACCCCACCAGCGTTGTCACGATCGTGGCATCTCGAGATGGCCAATCCATCACCGAGGCGCATTCCGGGGCAGGGCAGACGCCGGCCACGACCGTGTACGGCCCTTCCGGCTCGGTGCTCGGTCACTTGACCATGTTCGTTGCCAGCTTCTCGTGGGACGGGACACTGGCTGTGGTCACCAGTCCCGCGGGCTCGGTTTCGGTGATCCGCTGGCGGGACGGGAGCCACATCTGGGGCGCACCCCAGGGTCAAACCCTTGATGCGGCCATGCCCGAGCCGGGCGGGCTGCGGGTTGCCGTCTCGCTAAGCAATCCGGACTACCAGCAGACGACCGGCTTCACCCCAACCGATCTCTACGTCGTCGGACCCGACGGGCAAGCCACGCCGCTGATGCAAAGAGTCGTCCTGTAGCGCCTGCACCTCCAGCAGGGACCCGATTGCGCCGGCGGCCGAGTCCGATTAGCGTGCGCTCATCGTCAGGACAATTGCTCGAATCGCCTCTACCGTCTCGGTGGTCACCGGGTTTGCCGCTGGCCTCTTCCTGGTATTTGGCCCGACCTACACCGGCTGCCAATCGCCGGTGATCACGGCGTCCGGGGCGGTGATCGGCAACGAGGTCTGCCGCCAGGCCTCTATGTGGGAGCTCCAGGGCCTTTCCGGGTTCCCCGCGCCCTATCTGTTTATCGTCGTCTGGTCCCTGGCTCCATTCCTTGGGTTCGCGGCCGCCTGGTTCGTTGGTGAGCACGGTACACGGCTCTGGCTCAGCGGAGTGGCGCTGGCAATTGAAGCGTCTGTGGTGATCAGTTTCGGGGCGGCTCCCTTCTACCTGCCGCTGGTTTTCCCCCCGGTCCTGATCACCTTCCTCGCACTGCTCACCCTCCCCCGGTCGGGAGGCGCGACTAGCCCCTCCGACCGCTAACATCGGCGGGCAGGGTGCAACGAAACCGGCCTCCAGCGTGTCCTAGATTTGTGTTGAGTTACGCGATGGTCAGCAACACGGAAGGCTCTCTGCGCGACCGAGCGATGGCCGGCGATGAAGCGGCCTTCGAAGCCCTGGCGGGGCCGCTGATCGAACCCGGGCTCCGGCTTGCCTACTCCATGCTGGGCGATCGCAGCGAAGCCGAGGACGCCACCCAGGAGGCGGTGATCCGAGCCTGGCGCAAGCTCCACCAGCTTCGACCCGGGACGCCGGTCCGGGCCTGGTTCTTCGCCATCGTGGCCAACCAGTGCCGGAACGTCCGGCGCACCCGCTGGTTCCGGCTCACCCGCATCGAGCCCGGACAGTATCCAGCCCGACCAAGCGAGCCCGACGTGGAGCACCTCGACCTCGAGCGCGGGCTCGCCCGCCTGCCGGAGCATGACCGTCAGGCGCTCTTCATGCACTTTTACCTTGACCTACCGATCGAGGAAGTGGCGGCCGCACTCGGGTTGTCGCCGGCCGCCGCGAAGGCTCGAATCTACCGGGCGTGCCATAGGCTGCGCCCGGATCTTGTCCAGGAGGATGCGCCATGAACGACCTGCAACGCGAGCTGCGGGCTGCGTTCGACCGGCAGCAGGCTGAATTGGGTGACACCAGCGGACTGCGGCAGCGGATGCTTCGCAAAGCCATGGCAGCCAATGAGCCGCGGCGCAGCCAGGTCTTCCGGACCGCAGTCGGATTGGCGGCGGTGCTGGTCGCCGCAGCCGCTGTCGGAACCACGGTGATCATTCGTGAACTGTCCCATTCAGGTCCGGCCGTCACGAGCACGCCCTCGGCCTCTCCGTCCGTCAATCCAACGCCGAGCGCAGCAGCCACGCCGATGGCGCAGACGCTTCATGTTCCGCTGACCACGCCTGTCATGCTCTTTCACGATCCAGTCGCCTCCGACCAGATCGACGGCATCACCTGGGACGGGACCGCCAGCGGCCGGGTTGCCGCAACTGGCGGAGCCTTCGGACTCCTTCCGAATCCGATGGGCACGCTGTACGCCGGATTCAGCGGCAGTGGCATCTATGACCGGTCCGGCCAGCTGGTGGCCCGCTACGACAGCGGGAACCAGAAGGGCTTTGCCGGCTGGTGGGCCGATGACGGGCGCCACTACTGCCAGTTGGTAAGCGCTTCCGCTTTGCCGCCAGCCGGCGGTGAGCCCGCCACCCTACGGCTCAGCGCACCTGGTGAGACGTCGCGGGCTGTGGCCCAGGTTGGCTCCATGGGTGACCAATTTGGCGCCGGCGTTGTCGCCTGCAGTGTCCTTCGCGATCGCGCCATGGTCGTCCAGTGGAACGCTGATGGGAGTTCGCGGCAATTCTGGGTGGTTCAGCTCTCGACGGGGCGGATCCTCCTCGACTCAGCCCGGCTTGGCATCACGATGCGACAGATCGTCGCCTCGGCGGACGGACAGTACATCGCGGACTTTGGAGGAAGCCAGGGACCGGCGGACGAGACGACGATTTACAGCCCGAGCGGTTCGGTCCTGGGTCACGCACCCGGAACGGTTCAGGCCTTCTCCTGGGACGGAACGCTGGTCGTCGTCACCGGCTCCGACGGCTCGGTGTCCGTGATCCGGTGGCGCGACGGGATCCACGTCTGGAACGCTCCGCATGGCCTTACGTTCTATGACGCACTCCCCGACCCCGGCAGCCAGCAACTCGCCGTGGCCCTCCGGAACACGGATTACCAACAGACGGGCGGCTTTCCTCCGGTCGATGTCTACGTCGTCGGACCCGACGGGCAAGCCACCCAACTTCTGAAAAGGGTCGAGGTCGCCTTCTAGCCACTGGCAGCCATGCCCTACGAGGGTGCCTGCTTGAAATACATCCGGCCCCAACGTGGTTCTGGAGGGCAAAGGAGGATGGAAGTGGCAAGCAAGCAACACGACGACGTCCGGAGCCAAAGTGTCGAACGCGGTTCGGACGGCACTTTGAACCTCGAAGATGAGCTCTTGGAGCAGCGGACGGCAGAGGATCCACAGCTGGCCGCACAAGAGCTCGAAGACGAAGTCAGACCGCACGGCAAAGACCTGGATTCGGAGGGCATTCCCGACCTGGATGATGAACTTCGTGCCAAGGAAATCACCGGTGATCCGCAAGAAGGCATGGTGCCGCCTCGCGACTACCAGCAGGGTGCGGACGACATCTACGCCCGCGACACCCTCGACCAGCGACTGGCCGAGGAAGAGCCGGACCGGCTAACCCTACCGGAGGATTCCCCGCGCTTGATGGACCCGGAGTCGGGCGACCTTGCGGACCGCAACGAGTTCGAGCCGGAGACCGGAGACGAAGCGGGTGCACTGAGTGCCGAAGAGGCCGCGATTCACGAGGTTAAGCGGCTCACCGAGCACGGTCTGGTCTGAGCGCGACGCACTAGAACGCTGCACCCTCCCCTCCCCCCTTGAAGGGAGGGAACAATACAGAACCCTCCCTAGTGGGAGGGCTAGTCAAGCAGCGAGGGCACCACGGTCCGCGTCAATATCGGCGCTAGGGCGCCCCATCGTCAACGCGGCCGCCAGCCAAATAATCCCGATGGCAACCAGGATGTCGCCGATACTGGCCACACCCGGAAAGATTGGGACCGGAAACCGGTCGGCCAGCCAGCGCAGTGCGGTGCCCGGACCGGCCACCAGATACGTACCGGAATCGCGGGTCAGGCCGGCAAAATCGTTTCGCAACGCGGGCGGCAGGTCCGCCGTCTCGACCGGCATCCGGCCTCCGTTAGCCGCGCGGGCAATCTCGTTGCAGAGTCCTCCAAGGACAAGGCAGGCCCCGTAATAGGCTCGGTGGCGAACAACCAACACGCCTAGCGCGACCAGGCCGGCCGCCGCCAGAGTCGCGGACACCACGTCCGGTACACGGGTGCTCACGAGCAGCAGGCCCCCTCCCAGCACCACGGACGCAGGCAAACGCCGAACCGATAACCGTCCGCCCACCGGACCCCGGGCCGTGCCTCCGAGAGCGAAACCGATGAGCATGCCGATGACGCCCAGCACACAGATCTCGCCCAGCCTGAGCACCACCGGACCGACCGATGGAGTGCGCCAGCCGAGGGCCAGCCCAGCCCCCAGCGCGCCGAATGCTAGAGCACCGGCAAATCGCCGGATGACCACCCGCCAGCTCAGCGTGACAACAGGCGCTTCAGCGCCCGCCTGGAACCACCACAACATCGAGTCCAGGGTGGCGACCAGCAGGATCAGCACGGCGGTCGCCGCCACGAAGTGCGGCGTGTTGCCGAAGCCAACCAGTCCTAGGGCCGCTGACCCCACGGCGACGGCGATGATCCAGCTGGCGGTCTTGCCCAGCAGCGTGAACCACGCCTGGCGCAACAATAGGCTGGCCAGCGGAGCGGCCGACAGCACCACCAGGACGCTCACGTCCGGATGCTTCCGGAACGCGATGGCGGCGGCCACCAGCGTGACCATCGGCAGCCGCCAACCCCAGCCAGGTCTGCCACGCCGGACGACATCCTCGACGACAACCATGGCGATGAAGCTGATCCACGCCCACGTCGTCCGGTAAGGGGTCGTGAAAGTGACCGAGAAGATCATGGTGGCTGCCAGGGAAACGGCGCCCGCCAGCCAGATCATGAACAGGACCCGGCGGCGGACCGGCTCCAGGTGGGCAAAAGACATGGCTGGCCGGTAAAACGGCCGGCCAGCCCGGCAGTATGCGGCTAGGGCACGGCCCCTGCGAGAGACACCCTCCCCCACCCCTCCCTGCAGGGAGGGGACAAATTGGAAAGGGATCCTGGACTAATTTCGCAGCGCTAGCGGCTGACTCTCTGTCGGGCCAGGTCAGTCGCCAGCGTCCGCAGCTGCACCTCGATCTCCGGGCCCGCGTCCGGTGGAGGCCGGAACTCGTGGAGCACCTGCTGGACGAAGCGATCGATCGCCTGGTCGCGGGCCGCCAGCCATGCCCGCCGCGAATAGCTGGGCGATTGGGAACTCGCCCGCGGGTCGTCGGCCAGCTTGGTGGCCGCCACCAGTTGGTCGACGAGGACGTGAATGCGGCCAGTTTGGTCGAGTTGCGTCAGCGCAAGGTTGGCCGGCATCAGGCTCCTCCTCCGTACCAGTCAGTAGGGCCCAAGGATACAGCCCGGCTGTCCGATGTCAATACCCTTGCGCTGACGATAGGCACGAGCGGATATCTCCGCTTAGGCAGTCAGCTGGTGCGCCTCCCTCGTGTGCTCCGCGAGGGTTTCCTTGGACGGGAACCGGTCGCCGCAGCTCGGACACTCAAGCCCTCGTTCCGCCTCCGGCTTGGCCTCGATCTCGGGGTCGTCGAGCATCGTTCACCTCCCTCCTTCCATCATCCACACGGCGGGGTCGGGGCGGAAGGGTTGCGCATAGGAGGGCCGTGACCAATCTCGTATTGCCTGCGATTCATCTGTCGTAACCTCGAGGCATGACTAGCTCGGCCTGGGTCGCCGTCAATCCAGCGTCGGCTCCCGATGGCGTTCGATTCCAGGAGCACACCGCCGATATCGGCGTCGAGGTCGAGGCTCCATCCCTGGAGGAATGCTTCGCTCGGGCCGCCGCCGGCCTCTTCTCCAGCTTCGCGGAGGAGGCGGCGGCAGCAGGTGAGGAGCGCGCGATCACGGTGTCGCTCAGCGCCACCAGCCTGGAAGAGCTGCTCGTTCTGTGGCTGGAAGAACTCCTCTACCGCGCGGATGCCGAACATCTGGCATTTACCGCGTTCAAGGTCGACGCCGTCGACGATCTCAGCCTCGGAGGCCAGGCTGTGGCGCGGGTGACTTCGTCGCAGGAGATGGCAGAGCCTCCTGTGAAGGGCGTCACCCGACACGACCTGTGGGTGCGCCAGGAGGGTGATACGTGGCGGGCCCACGTGATCCTAGACGTCTAACTACACCTTGTCTCACCCCACCCCGACCCTCCCCCTGAGGGGGAGGGAGAAAACCGCGCGGGTCGTTAGCCCTTGAGCACGCCCAGTGGTCGCAGCCGGGCAACCGGCCGCGAGAGGCCGGCGCATTCGCAGGCGTGGACCACCTCATCCACGCTCTTGTACGCGTCTGGCTGTTCCTCCGGAAGAAACTTGACCGAGCGCGCCACCACCACGACCCCCTGCGCTTCCATCCGGGACGCGAGTTCCCTGCCGCCGACGAGCTTCATGGCCTGGTGCCGGCTCATGACCCGGCCCGACCCATGGCAGGTGGAGTGGAAGGCCTCACCGCCCTTCTCCCCGACCAGCACATAGGACGGCGTGCCCATCGAGCCGGGCACCAGCACCGGCTGTCCGGTCCGTTGAAAGTCCGGAGGCAGCTCGGCATGCCCCGGAGGCAAGGCCCGGGTCGCCCCCTTCCGGTGGACGCACAGCCGCCGCCAGCGCCCATCGACCTCGTGCGTCTCCAGCTTGGCCAGGTTGTGGGACACGTCGTACACCAAAGGCAGGTCGGCTTTGCCCAGGATTTGCTCGAAGGCCCGCCGGATGCCATGGGACATGACCTGGCGATTGGCGCGGCCATAATTCGCGGCAGCTGCCATGGCCGCCAGGTAGCGCGTCCCGTGCGGGGAGTCGACCGGCGCGCAGGCCAGCTGCGGGTCGGGGAGGTCGATCCGGTAGGACGGCAGCGCGGTGAGCATCTCGCGAACATGGTCCGTGCAGACCTGGTGACCGAGTCCGCGCGACCCACTGTGGATCATCACCGCCACCCGGCCTACCTCCAGGCCAAAGGCCCGAGCGACGTCCTGGTCGAAGACCTGCACCACCTCCTGGACTTCGAGGAAGTGGTTGCCGGAACCCAGGCTGCCGAGCTGGCGCAGCCCGCGTTCCATGGCGCGGGACGAGACGGGGTCCTTCGTTGAGAGCTCCAGCGCCCCGTAATCCTCGCAATGCGCCAGGTCATCTTCGCTGCCGTAACCGGCGGCCACCGCCGCGCGGGCCCCATCCCGGAGCACGCGATCGAGCTCGGCTGAACTGCGCAGCGCCCAGATAGCGCCGGCTCCCTGACCGGTTGGGATAGCGCGGGAGAGCTCGTGCATCAGGTCGCGGATGCGCTCGCGAACCACCTGCGCCTCAAGGCGGCTGGCCAGCAGCCGTACGCCGCACGAGATGTCGAAGCCGACCCCACCCGGGGAGACCACCCCTCCGGCGTCCGCGTCGGTGGCGGCTACGCCGCCGATGGGGAAGCCATAGCCCCAGTGAATATCGGGCATGGCGTAGCTGGCTTTGACAATGCCGGGCAGGGTCGCCACATTGGCGACCTGCGCGAGGGACTGGTCGCCCGTCGCCGAGGGGAGCAAGGCGTCGGTTGCAAAGACGACGCCGGGCACCCGCATGGGCGGGCGTTGCGGCAGCTCCCACCGGCACGCGCCCGCCGGGACTAGCCCGAGGTGCGGCACCGTTGCCATTGCCGCAAGTCTGCGGCACCCTCCCCTACCCCTCCCTGAGGGAGGGGACAAGAAATCTGTCGCTGCCGCTACAATACGCGGCGCCGTGCCTGCCGACGTAGACCGGAATGAACCCCTGCGGTCGCGTCCGGTTATGCCCACCGACTATGGAATCCGGCGAGACGAATCGGGCATGCTGCCACTGTCCCGGCTGGAAGAAAAGCTGGCGGAATCCCGCAACTACTGGATCGTTAGTGCCAGGCCCGACGGCCGGCCCCACGTCATGCCGGTCTGGGGGCTGTGGCTCGACCAGGCGGTAATGTTCTCGACCGATCCCGGCTCGCGAAAGGGTCGTAACCTTGCCACGCGCCCGGAGGTCGCCGTTCACCTGGAGAGCGGCGACGACGTCGTCATCCTGGAGGGCCGCGCGGAGGTCGTCACCGACCCCGCCCTACTCCAGCGCTTCGCCGACGCGTATGAGACGAAGTACGACTTTCGGCCCGATCCCGGCAATCCCGCCCATGGCGTGTACCGGGTCCTGCCGGCGCGCGCCTTCAGCTGGCTGGAAAAGGACTTCCCTGGAACCGCGACCCGCTGGCAGTGGCCGAAGGCCTAGCTCTAAATGACGGGGGCGCGGGCAGAAACCGCGCCCCCGACCTGCGATGGCCGTTACGACGAGAGGAACCAATCCTCGGCGTTATCAAGCCAGAATAGTTCGTTGCCCTTGTATCCCTGGAGCTTCTTGTTGTAGGCGATCACGGTGAGCTGCTGGTAGAGCGGGATCTCGGGAAGGACATCAGCCAGGGCTTTCTGGGCATCGATGTAGGCTTGCTTGCGGTCCTGTTGCCCGACCGCGGTCCGGCCCTTGTTGAAAGCGCCATCGATGCGAGGATCGTTGGTAAAGGTGTCGTTCTGGCCCTGGCCGCCGTTGGCATCGCTGGGGATCTGCGAGCTGACGTAGCCCGGGTACATAGCGTCCGGCTCGGCCGGTGTGCTGTAGGTGTTGGTATACATGGCCAGATCGAAGACGTGGGTGTAGAGGGTACCACCGTTCGCGTACGAGCCAAACAGCTTGCCGGCGCGCGGGTTATTGAACGGCTGGGTGATCTTGATGCCGATCAGCCTGAGGTCCGAGGCGATGACGACCTCTTGCTGTTCGCGGAGGGCATTGCCGGAGGTGGTCACGAGCTTGATCTCCAGGCACCTGCCATTGGTGGGTGCCCCGGCCGGCGACGACCGGAAGCCCGAGCCGCACTTACTGTTGTCGGTCTTGTAGCCGGCGTTGTCCAGCAGCTTCTGGGCCGCCGCCGGATCGTACTTGGTGTGGGTGGCGCTGGGGTCCTGGCACCAGGCACCGGTGCCCAGGCAGAGCCAGGAGTCCGGCGGAACCGTGGTCTTGCTCTCCAGCAGGGTGTCCACGATCTTCTGCCGGTCGATCCCCATCAGGATGGCCTGTCGCACCGCCTTGTCCTGCAAAAACGCGTTGTGCAGGTTGATATCGATCTTCTCGGCTCCACTGTTGGGCAGGATGGTGGTCGTCACCGCGTCCAGGTGGGACAGCGGGCTGAGCAGGGCCGCTCGGAAGTCCAGCCCCATGTCGATGGTGTTGGTCCGCAGGTCGGCCAGCTGGGTATTGGTGTCGGGTTCGAACTTGATGGTGATGGTATCGAGATAGGGCTGGTGCGACCCCCACCAGTGCGGGTTCTTCACCAGGGTCATGTGATCGCCGGTGACCCATTCCTTGAACATGAATGGCCCGGTGCCCACCATCCACTTGTCCATGGTGTCGGTGCCGTTGAAGCCGTTCGGGATGGCGATGCTGAGCTTCTCCTTGGTGATGTCCCCGGACTTCGCCCATACCTGCTGCAGCAGATGATCGGGGAGGATGCCGTAGGGGCCGGTCGCGATCGCCAGGTAGGGCCCGAAGACGCTCTTGAAGTGGACGACCGCGGTGTAGTCGTCGGGTGTGGTGACGCCCGTTACCTGGTCCCAGCCGCTGGTGGACAGGATGGGCGTGGGGTTCTTGTCTCGGAACTTCAACCAGAAAAAGTCGAAGGTCGACTTGACGTCCTTGGATGTGAACGGCACGCCGTCATGCCACTTCACGCCATGGCGGAGCTTCCAGGTGACGTCCATGGTCGTGCCGTTGACCTTAACGTCGCCGTTCTCCATCGTCGGGACGTTGGTCGCCAGCTGGGGCTCCCAGTAGTCCGCAATCGTTGGATTCTTGGGAACGTCGACAGCGGCCCTCCCACGGAGCAGCCCTTCCATCACCGGATTCACATCCGCGAACGCGTGCGTCATGCTGTCCGTGATACCCGCCGCCAGGAGGGTATCCGGTTCCTGCCACGACGCCACCGTTAGCGAGCCACCGGACTTCGGGCTGGTGGACGTGCCGGGTGGCCCTGCGGTGCTGCAGGCCGCCAGCAGGACTCCGCCGACCGCGGCGAGGATGGGGCGCCACGCGCCACGCGTGTGAGGTGCAATCATTTCGTCCTCCTTGAGCCCGCCCGTCCGTCGAGCGGGCAAAGACTCGACACGCCGAGACCCTACGGGGGCCCCTGCGCCGTGTCAACGAAATGACCGATTTTCTAACGCGGCCTGAGACGTGCCCAACGATCGTTAGAGCATTGAAACTTCTAACCCGGATTAGAGACTATTGCGGAGAGAGCGACTTACAATTTCCTCACCGTTCCAGACTTCGCTGACGCAGGATTGCGCGGAGGCATTCGGCATGACCACACAGCTTCGGGTCGAGGTCGACGACTCGCCCGTCTATGAAGTCCTTCTTGGCCTGTTCGCGTTCAGCCGTCCCGCCGAGTTCGCAGCGGGCGACGCAGAGGCGCCGGGCCTCGGCATTACGCAGGCGGTGACCTCGCCGCGCCTGAAGCGAGTCATCACCCTCTTGGGTGGCGGCTCGTGTCCCTGGGACCAGCTCATCGGCTTCGCATCGCAGGTGCCATGGCCGCGAAATCTGGCGCGCTTCCTCGATGAGCTGGAGCGGGCCGACGCGGTCGAGGTCCTATCGCACATGCTCGGCTTCTACGCCGAGCGATACCCGGAGCACGTGCGCGCCGCGATCGCCGACGCCGCGGATGGAAGCCGGACCGCCCGCGACCTCCTCACTCACACCCTGTCCCAGGGCGATCCCCAAAGGCAGGCGGTTACCAGCCAGCTGCTGGCCATGCCGACCGGCCAGGTGCAAGCCCTTACCGTCGAGGCCGTCCGGCGCTGGCACGAGGAGGTGTTCGCGCCAGCCGAGGCGGTGGTCACGCCGCTGCTCGCCGGAGACGCCAGCGCCAAGCGGGCTCTCCTCACCTCCAGTCCGGATCTCCTCATCCGGATCGCGACGGGGATCCGATACGTCCCCAAGCCGTGGATCGAGGGTGTGCTACTGATCCCGACGGTCGTGCTGCGCCCCTGGGTTATTGCCACAAACTACCGCCGGCTGCGGATCTACTGCTACGCGATTACCGAGGATGCCTCAGACCGCCCAGACCTACCGCTGGCACCGATGGTGCGGACGTACCAGGCACTGGCCAACGTCACTCGCTTGCGCCTGATCAAGAGCCTGGCCGCCAGCCCGCTTACCATCGAGCAGCTCTGCCGCCAACTCGAGGAGCCCGAGTCCGCACTCCGTCCGCACCTGGCGGCCTTGCGGGCGGCTCGCCTGGTCGGAATCACCTGCGGTGACCAGACCGTGTATGAGTTGCGTGACGACCTGCTGGCCGCTGTCGGACAACCGCTGAAGGCGTACCTAGAGCAAGCCGCAGGCATCGATTGAGCCTACTGGCTGCCCTTACCGGGAGTACATTCCGGTGGGCCCGGTCCCACGCTTTCGGGCCGTTCGCGCAGTGGGAATGGAACGGCCGAGTGATCCGAATTGGGGCCGGAGTTGTCAGGGGATCTGGATCGAGCGCTTGGACAGACCCATCCAGTAGCCATCGATGATGCTGGGCAGCGGTTCTCCATTGCTGTCGCCGGCGCCCAGGGTGACGAACAGCGGAGCCAGGTGTTCCGTCCGGGGATGGGCGTAGCGCACGGCCGGAGCTTTGTGGACGAAATCCGACAGAGTGTCGAGATCGCCGTGCTCCAGGGCCTCGTGCGCCCAGGCGTCGAACTCGGTCGACCAGGCCGGGGGCGTGGCGTCGACCCGGAAGTCGCGGAGAAAGGGCAGGCCGTGGGTGAGGAACCCACTGCCGATGACGAGCACGCCCTGGTCCCGCAGCGGGCGCAGCCGCCGACCAATCTGGAAGAGCTGCTCGGGGTCCAGGCTGGGCATCGAGACCTGCAGGACCGGGACATCCGCATCCGGATACATCACCGTGAGAGGCACGTACGCCCCATGGTCGAGGCCGCGGTCCGGCTCTTCGGCCACGTGCTGATCCGAAAGCAACCGCCGCACGTCGGCGGCCAGCTCGGGAGCCCCGGGCGACCGATACTGCGTCCGGTAATAGCGCTCGGGGAACCCGCCGAAGTCGTAGACCAACGGCACGCCGGTCCGGGTGGCGCCCATGGTCAGGGGAGCGGCCTCCCAGTGCGCCGAGACCATCAAGATGGCGGAGGGACGCGGGAGCGCTTGCGCCCAGGCGGCCAGCTGGGCGACCCAGAGCGAGTCGTCGACCAATGGCGGCGCTCCATGGCCGATGTAGAGGGCCGGCATTCGCCCGCCCTCGTGCGCCCGTTGGGCTCGCTCGGCGACAAGGGCGACTTCCCGTTCCGGGGGGTTGACCGGGCTGGACGCCTGCGGCTTCAGCTCCTCGTCCACGCTGCTCCTAATTGTCTGCTGCCGGGGAGTATTCCGTCGGTCTTCGCGCGGGCGATGCGCTTCGAGACCCCCTCCCCTGCCCCTCCCCGCAAGGGGGAGGGAAAATCGGAAGGGACGACGTCCCTGACCCTCCCCCTGAGGCGGAGGGAGAGATTAGGCTTTACCGCATGTCCAACATTTTCACGCCAGTCATCCATCCCCGAATCGACCTGCGCAGAAAAGAGAAGCCGGTAAAGGTGGCCGACTTGATGCGGGGTGGCAATACCCCGATCACGCGGTTCAACACCTGGCTGGCGGTCAAGGTCACCAGCGGTGTCGGAACCATGTGGTGCGCCTACGCCTTCGCCGCCCTGGCGTTGGTGTCGCTGCCCGCCGCGATTACGTCCGGGAACCCGGTGGTCCTGGTGTCATGGATCAGCCAGACGTTCCTGCAGCTGGTTTTGCTGAGCATCATCATCGTGGGCCAGAACGTGCTCGCTACCGCCAGCGACAAGCGCGCGGAGGCGACCTACGAGGACGCCGACGCCGTGTTGCACACGGCGCTGCAGATCCAGGACCACCTGGCGGCGCAGGACGCCGAGATCGAAAAGATCATGAGCAGGCTGAAGGCAACCTGACCGATCAGGTCACATCGGCCGGGTGGTCTGGCCGACCTCGATCAGGTGGCCGTCCGGATCGCGGATGTAAGCGCGGATCTCTCGCCCGTGATCCTTGGGCTCGGTGAGGAACTTGGCTCCCCTGGCGGACCACTCCTTGTAGGCCTTGTTGATGTCCGCGACCCGAAGGTTGAGAAAGGCACTGGTGCGGTTCGGATCGGGCGGCGTGGTCAGCGTGACCGTCGGCTTGTCATCGGTTGGGCCGCCGCCGACGTTCAAAATCAGCCAGGAGTTGGCCATCTTCAGGAGGACCGGGTCGCGCTCCAGGACCACCTTAGCATCGAAGACTTTTCGATAGAACTCCCGGGAGCGGTCCTGATCCGCCACGACGAGAAAATGCGTGACTGCGAATCCATCCACCGGAGCCGGGAAATCATCTGGGTTCAACGGCACACCTCCTGAACCCCATTGTGGTCGCCCTGACGCGGCGAATGCCAGCGAGAGATCGGTTTGTCTACGGCGGGCCTTGCTCGTAGACCACCTGACCGCCGACGACGGTCGCTCGGACCCGCGCCGCCAGCAGGCCGGTCGGTTCCGAGCGCAGATCTCGATCCCAGATGGTCAGGTCGGCCAGCAGGCCGGAGCCTAGTGTCCCCTTGTCCGACTCGGCGAATTCCGCATACGCGCCCCCGGCGGTGTATCCGGCGAGCGCATCGGCCACAGGCAGTCGCTCGTTTGGAAGCCACCCGCCCGCGGGCTCACCCGAGGGCGTGTTGCGGTTGACCGCCATGTTGAGGCCCAGCCGGGGATCGAGGGACACCACCGGCCAGTCCGACCCGAAAGCCAGCCGGCCGCCGGCCCGCCGGATCGACCCCCATGCCCAGCCACGCGACGCTCGGGCCGCGCCGATCTGTTGCACCCAGATCTCCAGCAGATTCGGCGCTGGGTCGGCGTGATACGGCTGCATGCTGGCGATAACGCCCAGCCGGCCGAAGCGGGGAATGTCGCTGGGATCAATGGTCTCGATGTGCTCGATCCGGTGGCGCCGGTCTCGCGGACCATTGGCGATGGCGGCGGCTTCGAAGGCATCCAGCGCCTGCCGGACGGCGCCGTCCCCGATGGCGTGCGCCTGCACATGCCAGCCCCGCCGGTCCGCCATTCGCACCACTTCACGGAACTCACCGACCTCCCACCGGGGGTGGCCACGGGCGGCCGGGTCGTCCTGGGCGGTGCCCTCGTACGGAGCCAGCAGCGCTGCCGTCCGCGATTCGACCACGCCGTCGAGGAAGGTCTTGAGAATGCCACCCCGCAGCCACGGATCGCGCCGCCGCGGGAAGGCTACTTCCTCCCAGTCGGCCAGGGCTCGCTCGACATCGTGTAGCGATCGCCCCGGCTCGAGGTGCTGCGCCAGGCGGAGGCGGACGGACATCATCCCGGCCGCCCGCAGGGTGTCGTAGATCGCGAACTGCTCGACCGGAACGCCCGCATCCTGGACGCTGGTCACGCCGTGCTGATTGGCCAGCCGCATCGCTTGCTGCAGCAGCTCGAGGTCCTCCGCCGGCGAGAGGGCGGGCAGGACACGGTCGACCAGCTCCATGGCCGTCTCCTTCAAGATGCCGGTCGCCTCACCGCTGGCGTCGCGCACGATCTGGCCGCCGGCCGGATCCGGCGTCCCCGTGGTGATCTGCAGCTGGGCTAGGGCAGCGGTGTTGACCCACGTGGTATGGGCGTCATACGACTCGAAGGCGGCGGGCCGGTCGGGGATTAGGCTGTCCAGCAGCGCCCGACTGGGAAACCCGCCGGGGAAGACGTGGTAGAACCATCCCCGGCCGGTGATCCACGGACGGTGCGGGTGGGCTCGGGCAAAGGCGGCGATCCGGCCCCGGATGCCATCGATCGTGGTCACCGCCGACAGGTCGAGGTTGGGCAGCTGATGGGCACCCATGCGCAGGTGCTGGTGGGCGTCGTTGAACCCCGGCGTGATGAGGCCGCCGGCAGCGTCCAGCGTTCGTGTTCGCGGACCCGCAGTGTCTCGCACTTCGGCGTCAGTGCCGATGGAGAGGATGCGGTCGCCGCCGACGGCAATGGCGGTCGACCGGTCGACGCCCAGGACGTGGCCGTTAAGGACGATCAGGCTGGCTTGCGTACGGTAGTTGTACCGCGACCAAGGCTCCTACTGCAGCCGGCGCGTTGCTGCGAGAAGGGGTTCTCTGCTTCCCTCCACTAGCCGTCCCGGCAGGGGGAGGGGAAGAGACTTGGAAGGGCTATCGGAGGGCGGGCATGACCTCGCGCGCGAAGGCCCGCATGGTTGGAACGAAGTCCTCGGGCCTCTTGCCGAAGTAGGCGCACACGTGCTCAGCCCCCGCGGCCTCATACGCCTTCACCCGAGCCAGCACGGCATCGGGATCGCCGGCCAGGATCGTGCGGGCGCCGACCTCAACCCGGCGGTTCCCCGCGTGCGACTTGACCCACTCGGCCAGCGGCTTGAATTGTTCGGGGGTGAGACCGGTCGACTGCCAGATGTCGCCAAGCGTGGCGGCGCGGCGCAGGGCCGCCTCCGAGCTTCCACCGATGAGGATGGGCAGCTTCTCGCCCTGCGGCGGCGGGGGTCCGAACCAACCCACCTCGTACGCGTAGAACTGGCCGTGGAACGGTTCCTGGGAGCCGGACCAGAGGTGGCGAAAAAGCAGGATCGCCTCATCCAGGCGCTTCCCCCGGGTGGTCCAAACGCCAGCCGCGCCCACGTTGCGGAACTCGGGCTCGGAGTAGCCGGCGCCCAGCCCGAGGGTGAACCGGCCACCGCACAGCAGGTCGAGCGTGGCC
>VBID01000206.1 GCA_005880615.1 Chloroflexota bacterium | reverse complement strand
AGCCCGCTCATCAAGGATGCGTGGACGGTCAACGAGCTGTCTCACGAGCTGCCGCTGGCGCGGTCCGGCCGCGAGGTCGTCGAGCACGCCCAGGTCATCGCGGCCGGCGCCGGCGCCGCCAGGGTCGAGCCCGAACACCTCCTTCTCAGCGTGCTGAGCCTCAAGAACGGACTGGCCGCCCGGGCGCTGCAGGGCCTCGGAAAAAACCTGGATTCATCGGCCTTGTCGACGCGAGTCGGCCAGGCCATCGCGGAGGCGCCCGGCCGGTCCCCGGTCGGACCGGCGGCTCGATACGTCCTGTACAACGCCTTGAAGGAGGCGCAGCTGCTGGGCCACTACCGGGTTGACTCGCTACACATCCTGCTCGGCCTTCTCTACAAGGGCACCCCCACCGCCGAGCAGCTCGAGAAGCAGGGCCTTTCCCTATACGACTTGCGCCAGTTCATGCAGGCGCCCGGTCCCGGTGTGGCTGGGCTTCGCCGCCGGCCCCTGCCGTCCCTGCATGCCGCGATCAGCGTCAGTCCCATCTTCGCCATCCCGGTCGCCGGCTTTCTGGGGGGTGGCGTGGGGCTCTTTCTGGGACCAGCTTCCGCGCTCATCTTCCCGTTGACCGTCCTCTTCGTCGTCGGCGGCTGGATCACCTCCGTCTGCGTGCACGAGTTCCTGCACGCGCTGGTCGCCTATCTGGGCGGCGATCGGTCGGTGGCCGCGGCCGGCTACCTCAGCCTGAATCCACTCACGTACACCAACCCGCTCTTGAGCATCGTCATCCCGCTGGTGTTCGTGTTCATCAGCGGGTTTGGCTTGCCTGGCGGTGCAGTGTACGTCAACAGCCGGGTGCTGCGGACCCGCTGGTGGGAAACGCTGATGTCGCTGGCGGGCCCCGCTGGCAACCTGATCTTTGCCATCGGCCTGATCGCCCCCTTCTGGTTGGGCTGGGGAGGTGGGCTGACCCCCAGGACCGTGCCCTTCTGGGCGGCCCTCGCCTTCCTGGGCTTCGTTGAAGTATCAGCCGCGATCTTCAACCTGCTCCCGCTCCCTGGGATCGACGGGTTCGGGGCGCTGAACCCCTGGCTCCCCGTCGACACCCGGGTGCAGATCGCCCGCTTCGGCTCGGGCGGCCTGTGGCTGCTCTGGTTGCTCGTCTTCTGGGGAGGCGGGGCCGGCCTGTGGCACGCGATTTATCAGGTGGCCGAGCTGCTCCGCATCCCGATGGGGCTGGTCTCGGCCGGGCGGGGACAGCTAATCCCGTGACGTAAGATTACGGCCGGCTCCTCATGCTAGCCCGAATCCACCGAGTCGAACTTGCATCTTGGGCGCGGGACGAGCGATCGGGGCGTCGTCTCCTGCGCGCGCTCAGTTACGCACCGACGGGTGCGCGCCTTCGCGTGCTCGTCGCCTCCTTCCGCTCATCTCGCCCCGCATCCCAATCTGCGTCGTCCGATCGGTGGATCCGGGCTTAGGGTTGACGCATGCCATTAGTTGATTGGGTGATCCTTCCCGGCTATGCGGTCGAGGCCGAGGATGGGACGGTGGTGGGGCGGGTGACGGGCATGATCGAGGGGCCGGCCCGTTCCATGTTCGTGCTGACAGAGCCCTACATCCGGGTCACCCAGCCGGGCCAACCCGACCTGTTCATTCCGAAGTCCGAGGTCGTCGATGTCGGCGAGGTCAAGCGGGCTGTCTATCTCAAGCGCCGCCCCACCGAGATCGACGCCCTGGGGTGGACGCGCGACCCGCGACCGATCGGTGCGGTGCGGGCCATCCCCTATGTCCCGCAGGCCCCCGCCGATGGCCGCCAATCCGAGGAAGAGGCGGTCAAGGACTCGATCGAGATCGGCCACCTGGTCACGGTGCCACCGCGACCGAGGGTGGAGCTGGGGACGTGGCAACCGGGCGAGGCCGCCCCGCGGCCCGAACCCGGCCTTCGGGTTCGCATCGGGGACCGCTTCCAGCCGGGCGACCCAATCCCGGTGGAGGGGCAGTACATGTGCACGGTCTGCCGCTTCCGCCGGCACTCGCGCCAATTCCGCCAGGACAATCCCGATGGGCGGTTCCCGGCGGCGCATCATCCAGGTGCCCTCTGGGAGCTGGAGGATCTGCGTCCCTGAAGGTTGTCGCGACATCGGGTGATGACCCGATGGTGCGCCGCCTGCCGTAGTGCCTGGAACAAGTCCCGGCAAACCCTTTGTTAGAATCAGCTCGGGTTCATGCTTAGCGACTACTTCCCCTTGCTCATTTTTGTCGTCGTGATCGTGGGGTTCGGGGTTGTCGCGATCGTCGTCCCGGGTTTCATCGGCGGCCACCGACCCAACGCCGCGGCCGACCTAGCCTACGAGAGCGGAATCGTGCCCCGAGAGGGCGCCCGGCGTCGCTTCTCAGTCAGCTTCTACCTGACCGCCATGCTCTTCATCATCTTCGACGTGGAAGCCATCTTCATCTACCCGTGGGCCGTCATCCTGAAGAGCCTGCGCTGGTTCGGGGTGGCCGAGATGGGGGTCTTCGTGGCCATCCTGCTGGTGGCCCTCATCTATATCTGGGCGAAGGGGGCGCTGGAATGGGGGGATTAGAGCTCCGCACCGAGCCCTTTCGGACCGGCCGGGCCGCCGGCCCGACACCGCTCAACGCGTTCGGGGACAACCTGGTTACCACCACCATCGACAAGGTCCTCAACTGGGGGCGGGCCAGCTCCATCTGGCCGGCGCTCTTCGGGCTGGCCTGCTGCGCCATCGAGATGATGGGCGCCGGCGGGCCCCGGCACGACATGGCGCGCTTCGGGGCCGAGGTCTTCCGGGCCACGCCCCGGCAGGCCGACCTGATGATCGTGGCCGGTCGCGTCTCGATCAAGATGGGGCCCGTGCTGCGCACGATCTACGACCAGATGCCCGAGCCCAAGTGGGTGATCGCCATGGGGGCCTGCGCCTCCTGCTCCGGGATGTTCAACAACTACGCCATCGTGCAGAGCGTGGACAAGATCGTGCCGGTCGACATCTATGTGCCGGGCTGTCCGCCGCGGCCGGAGGCCCTGCTGGATGCCGTCATCAAGCTGCAGCGAAAGATCCGCGGCCAGCCGCTGGTCAAGCGGTAGTCGCGAATGAGCGACAACGGCGGGAGCGCGCTTGCCCAACGGGTGCAAGACCGGTACCCGGGCGCCCTGCAGAACGTGACCGAGTGGCGCGGCGACGTGACCCTGCGCATCGCGCCGGCGGGGATCGTCGAGGTGGCGCGGCTGTTGCGCGACGATCCCGCGCTGGGCTTCGACT
>VBID01000078.1 GCA_005880615.1 Chloroflexota bacterium | reverse complement strand
GGATCGCCGCCGAGGTGCGGCGGCAGCCGGCCGGCACCCAGGGTGCCACGTTAAGTCTCTTGAGCGATCTGCCCAAGCGGTTAAAGCAGGGAGCAATCGTGCTGGAGGTCCAGAGCGGCACCCTCAAACAGCGCTTTTTTGTGACGCTGGACTTCGGCGGTTAGCACTGTAGGTGTGGAATTCAGAACTGGTTGACTTCATGACGACTATGCGTTAAGTTCGCGCAGCGGGCAGAGGAGGGGAAGAGACGGCAGCCCGCAGCCCTGTCACGCCTCAGCTAGTGACGCGTTGCCGAAGCTGGGGTACCGTTTGGTCAGCCCACGGGATTGTCGTTTACCTGAGGAGTGGTTATGAGGAAGATTCTTGCTCTCGTCGCCGCCGTAACTGCGATCACCATGTTAGGAATCCCAGTTGCCGCGGATTCTGGAACCGGACCTCCGACGATGCCAACGTGTCATCCGTTTATTCCTGCCAACGCTTTCGGCCCCGGGCAGCCGCCCGTCGCCCTTCCCAGCACCGGACCTTGCCAGGAAACCGACCACTTCGGCCTCTCTCTATTCGTTCCGCAGCCGGGAGGACCCTGTCCTGCGCCCTTTCCCGGGCCGGTTGTCGTGATGGGACAAGGCAATGGGATCTCTCACTCTAATGTCAATGCCGCCGACGACTGGTGGGCCACCAGCACCTTCGAAGGCACTGCGGACGTGTTTGTGTTGCTCGGGTTCGGCCCGAATGGGCCGATCCGAGGCGACCACCTTGCTACCGGCCACCAAATGAACTGGTTTGGGAATTCTCTCAATGCGAACAATTTCGTTCTGCACGACACAGCCAATGTCTCCTTAACCACGCTCACGACGCCAGCGCAGACGTTCGACCTTCACTTCGTCGATCACGCCAGTTCGACTGGGGGGAATCCGTTCGTCTTCGGACTGCCTCCCTTCGCCGAGCCGAACCACATCGTATTCATGAAGGCCAGCTGCTAGGACAAGGACTGTGACAACAGAGGCGGCCGAAAGGCCGCCTTTTTGCTTAGATCCGGACCAATAGGTCGGGCGTCAGCTGGTCCAGCGTCGACACGCCCAGCAGGATCATGGAAGTTGCGATCTCCTCGCGAAGCTGGTCGAGCATGCGGCGGACGCCGGCCTCGCCGGCTACCGCTAGGGCCCAGAGCAGCGGTCGGCCGATCAGCACCGAGCGGGCGCCCAGCGCCAGCGCCTTGAGGACGTCCGTTCCTCGCCGGACGCCGCCGTCCATCAAGACCAGGCCATCTGAACCGACGGCCTCGACCACCTCGGGCAGGGCATCGAGCGCGGCAATCGAGTAATCGAGCTGCCTCCCGCCGTGATTGCCGACGATCACGCCCCGGGCGCCTTGGGCCACCGCCCGGCGGGCGTCGTCGCCACGGACGAGCCCCTTGACCAGCACCGGAACCCGGCTCTTGCCCACCAGCCACTCCAGGTCCTTCCAGGCCAGCCGGGTTTCGAGCTGGTGGAAGTACTGGTTCAACGCGGAGCTGCCGGTGGCCACGTTTGCCGTCTTGGCCAGCGAGCCAGTCAGGTTCGCGTAGCTCAGCTCAGGCGGGAGGGTCCAGGCATTCCGAAAGTCCCGCTCGCGGCGCCCGAGCACGGCGGCATCGACGGTCAGCAGGATCGCCGAATAGCCGGCGGCCATCGCCCGATCGACCAGGTCCTCCGTGATGCCCCGATCCTGGTACATGTAAAGCTGAAACCAGCGGGGGCCGCGCGAGCTGGCTGCCACATCTTCGAGGGACGTGGTGGCCAGGGTGCTAAGGCAGTAGACCACGCCGGCGGCGGCGGCGGCCCGGGCGGCCCCTAGCTCGCCCTCGGGGTGGGCTAGACGCTGGGTAGCCGTGGGCGCCAGCAGGACGGGCATGGCCACCGATTGGCCCAACAGGTCGGTCGACAGATCGGGGCCCTGCGCGCCGGCCAGCACGTGGAAGCGAAATCGCCACTTGCGGAACGCGTCCCGATTGCCCTCCAGGGCCGCTTCGTCCTCAGCCCCACCCGCGAAATAGTCGTAGGTGGCCTGGGAGAGGACCGAGCGGGCCTGCGCTTCGAGCTCGGCCAGGTTGACGGCCGGCGCCGTGGTTGTCGGGACGGTGCCCATAGCCAGCATTGTCGCCGCTCAGCCAGGGTCTATGCGAGCGCCTACTCACCAATTAGAATCGCGGGAGGGCCGGGCTCCGGCTCAAGGAAGGGAGGTGTGAGCGTGGTCGAAACCCTGGCGTTGCTTGCCACCAAGCAGGTCTACGACCCGGTAGCGAGCAGCATCTATCTCTCGGCGATCGTCGCGGCGATTCCTCTGGCAGTCCTCTTCGTCCTTCTTGGCGTCCTCCGTCTCCGCGCGCATTGGTCGGCCATCGCGGCTCTGCTCTCGGCGATGGTGCTCGCCTTCGTGGTCTGGGGCATGCCCGCCAAGCCCACCCTGGGTGCCACCACCTTCGGCCTGGCCTTCGGCCTCTGGCCGATTTCCTGGATCGTGCTTAATGCCATCTTCCTGCACAACATCACGATTGAGGCCGGCGCCTTCGACACCTTTCGGCATTCGCTGGCCGGGCTGACCGAGGATCGGCGGGTGCAGGCCCTGATCGTGGCCTTCGCCTTCGGCGCCCTGATCGAAGGCATCGCCGGCTTCGGCGCGCCGGTGGCGATCACGGCGGCCATGATGGCCAGCCTCGGCTTCGATCCCCTGTATGCAGCGGTCCTGGCGTTGCTGGCGAACACCGCACCCGTCGCGTACGGCTCCATCGGCATCCCGATCACCACGCTGGGGAACCTGATTGCGCCCATCATCGGCCCCGGCTGGAACAAGAGCGGCGTCATCCTGGGCCTCAGCCAGATGGTGGGCCGCCAGCTGCCGGTCTTCTCCATCCTGATCCCGGCCTACCTGGTCAGTGTCATGGCTGGCTTCCGGAGCATGTGGAAGATCCTGCCGGCGGTGGCGACCTGCGGCATCAGCTTCGCCGTGGTGCAGTTCGCGGTTTCCAACGTGGTGGGGCCCGAGTTGACCGACGTCCTGGCCGCGCTCGTCTCGCTGCTGTGCCTGTTTGCCCTCCTCCGCTTCTGGAAGCCGGCTGAGATCTGGCGGTTCCCCAACGAGCGGGCTGGGGCTCCGGCGGCGGCAGCAGCCCCTGGGAGGCGGGGGCCCGGCGCGATGGCCAGGGCACGAATGGGGGTCGCCCGCGCCTGGTCGCCCTATCTGATCCTGGTGGTGGTCATCCTGGTCGCCAAGCTGGACACCGTCGTCTTTGGCCTGACCAAACATCACCTGGGGGGCTTCAACCCAACATTCTTCCTCACCGGGCTCGACACGAGTGGGACGGTGACCAAGCCCTATGCGTTCTGGCCGATGACAGGATTAAACCTGCGGTTCACCTTCCCGACCTGGGGCATCAAGTGGCCGGGCCTGCACAACGTGATGCTCCGCCAGCCGCCCATCGTGCCCAAGGCGGCGCCTTACCCGGCCATCTTTACCTGGGACTTCCTGGCTGCGGCCGGGAGCGTGGTGCTGATCGCCGCCATCATCGCAGCGCTGGTGCTCGGCGTGGGCCCGACGCGGATGGTCGCGGTCTACGGCCGAACCCTCCGGCAGATGGCCTTCCCCTTCGTGACCATCGCCTGCATCCTGGGGATCGCCAACGTCATGAACTACTCGGGAATGACGTCAACCCTGGCCCTGCTCTTCGCCAAGACGGGCTATTTCTTCCCCTTCTTCTCGGCGTTCGTGGGTTGGCTCGGCGTCTTCCTCTCCGGGAGTGACACGGCGTCGAACACCCTCTTCGGACCGATGCAAACCATCACCGCCCAGCAGTTGCACCTGCAACCCGTGCTAATGGCTGCCACCAACAGCAGCGGAGGCGTGATGGGGAAGATGATCTCGCCGCAAAACCTTTCGGTGGGCGCGGCCGCCATCGACCGGGTCGGAGAAGAGGGCAACATTCTGCGCCGCACATTGGGCCACAGCCTGATCCTGGCCGCCGCCGTCGGCATCGTGGCCATGCTCGAGGCCTATGTTTTCACCGGCCTCGTCCCACTGCCCTTCAAGCTCTAAGGCGTAAGCCGTCTGAGGACCGGCGTCGATGGTGGCGCCGGTCCTTCGGGAGAAGGGAGCCCGAGATCGCTAGGCTACAAGCGTGGAAGCCGCCGCCCGAACCCGGTTGCTAGACCGGCTTCGCGAGGTCGTCGGCGACCGGTACACACTCGCCGACCCGTACGAGATCAGGCTCTATCAGTACGACTCCAGCCCCGAGACGGCGCTCCCCGACCTGGTGGTCATCCCGGCCAGCGCCGCGGAGGTGGCCGCCGTCGTCAAGATCTGCGCCGAGGAAGGTTGCCCGCTGGTCAGCCGCGCCGGGGCGACCGGGCTGGCGGGCGGGACGGTGCCTGTCTTCGGCGGCGTCGTCCTGGCGTTCTCGCGGATGGACCGGGTCCTGGAGCTCGACTACGAGAACCTGCGAGCGGTGGTCGAGCCAGGGCTGGTCAACCTGGCGCTGAGCAACGCCACCAGACCGCGCGGCTATTACTACGTCCCCGATCCCTCCAGCCAGGGGGCGTCGACGATTGGCGGCAATGTGGCCACCAATGCCGGCGGCCCCCACACGCTGCTCTACGGCGTCACGGTCAACCACGTCACCGGGCTGGAGCTGGCGCTGCCATCCGGCGAGCTGGTCGAGGTTGGCGGGGGCCGGGCGGCGGAGACCACGGGCTACGACCTGACGGGGTTGGTGGTTGGCTCGGAAGGGACGATGGCCGTGGTCACCAAGGTGTGGGTCAAGCTGACCGCGGTCCCACCCCAGAGCAAGACGCTCATGGCCATCTATCCGGACGTCCGCAGCGCGGGCAACGCGGTTTCGGCCGTCGTCGGGTCCGGGATCCTGCCGGCGGCCATCGAGATGATGGACAACATTTCCATCCGCGCCATCGAAGCCGCCGTGCACGCCGGATATCCGACCGACGCCGGCGCCGTCCTTCTGCTGGAGGTGGATGGGCTTCCGGACGTCGTGCAGCAGCTGACGGAGCGGATGGTGGCCATCTGCCGCCAGCACGGGGCCACCGAGGTCCGGGTGGCGAAAGACGAAGCCGAGCGCCAGGCCCTCTGGAGGGGCCGCAAGGGCGCGTTTTCCGCCATGGGCCGGATCTCGACCGACTTCTACGTCATGGACGGCGTCGTCCCGCGCACCAGGCTACCCGAGCTGCTGGACCAGATTGAGCGTATCAGTCAGCGCTCCGGCTACCGGATCGCCAACGTGTTCCATGCGGGAGACGGCAATGTCCACCCGCTGGTGTTGTTCGACGCCTTCCAGCCCGGCCAGTACGAGGAGGTACTCAAGATTGGGGACGAAATCCTGAAGCTGTGCGCGGACGCGGGCGGATCGATCACCGGCGAGCACGGCATCGGGCTGGAAAAGCGGGAGAACATGCGCTACATCTTTTCCGAGGATGACCTGGCGGTGATGGACCAGGTGCGCCGAGTCTTCGATCCCGATCGGCGCATGAACCCCGGCAAGCTGTTCCCGACCGACGGCGCTGAGCCTCCTCGGATTCACGCCGTGCGAGGACAGCGGGCGGCCGCCCGCGGCTCCATCACCGGCGAGGAGCCATGGATTTGAAGACGGAAGTGGGGCAGCGGCAGGACCTGGCCGTGGACGGGCTGGTCCCGAGCACCACCATGAGCCCAGCATCGGTGGCCGCCGCCGCCGCCGACCTCGGTCGCTGTTACGAAGAAGGTCTGGCCGTGATCCCGCAGGGAGGACGGACACAGATCGGGATGGGCGCCGTGCCCCACCGGTACGACGTGGCCTTCTCGACCACCGGCCTCTCCCGACTGCTGGAGCACGAGCCTGCCGACCTCACCTGCCGGGTGGAGGCGGGGATGCGGCTGGGCGCCCTGCAGGCTGTGCTCCACCTACACGGGCAGCGCCTGCCGCTCGATCCACCCCATCCCGAGGAGGCTACGGTAGGCGGTTTGCTGGCGGCGAACACCAATGGGCTGGGGCGAGGGCGGCATGGCACGGTCCGTGACTGGGTGATCGGCGTTACGGTCCTCTACCCGGTGGGAAATCCCGCTCGGGTCGCGCGCGCCGGGGGAAAGGTGGTCAAGAACGTGGCCGGCTACGACCTCATGAAGCTGCACATCGGCGCCCTCGGCACCCTGGGCGTGATTGCCGAAGTCAACTTCAAGGTGCAGACCCTGCCCGAGGCCAGCGCCGATATGCTGGCTTGGTTCGACACGCCGGCGGCCGCCTTGCGCTGCGGGCACGGGTTGGCGCTCGGCTACCTGCTGCCGGCGGCCATGGCGGTGCTGAACCGGGAAGCACTTGGGCAGTGTGGCGTGACCGCCCCCCGGCCATGGGTGTTGGCCGCCCGGCTGGAGGGGTACCAGGCCGAAGTGGCCGCCGCGCGCGACCGGGTCGCGGCCGCCGCCAGGGAGGCGGGTGGCCAGGTCGAGGAGCCGGCCCCGATGTTCTGGGACGCCGCCCGCGGCTGGCCGGCGGCGCCGGCCCCCGCCGTTGTCCTGCGGGCCGCGACCAGCCTGACCGGCGTTCCGCGGCTGGTGGATGCCATCGGGACGGATGCCAGCGTGATGGCCCAACCGGGTGTCGGTGTGGTCCAGGTTCGACCGCTGCCCGGCATGGCTGAGCCGGTCGTCAACCGGTTGCGCGAAGCGCTGGGCCCGGGAGGCTCCGTGGTTGTGGAGCGCGCCCCGGCGGCCGAGAAAGCATCGCTGGATGTGTGGGGGCCGCCTCCCGCGGGATTCGCCTTAATGCGGGGACTCAAAGCCAGCCTCGATCCGCGGGGCGTCCTCAATCCCGGTCGGTTCGTGGGCGGCATCTGATGGACCGTCCGCTGGCCACCCTGGACTTCCAGCACCACGTGCAGCAGGCGGGGGTCCCCGACGCCGTCACCGACATCGACATGGCCAAGGTGCGGGCCTGCATCCATTGCGGTTTGTGCCTCCCCAAGTGCCCGACCTTCCGCATCCTGCGGCACGAAGGCGACAGCCCGCGGGGACGGGTGTGGCAGATCAAAGAGGCGAATCTCGGCCTGGTGGGCTTCGATGACCCGCGATTTCAGACCCACATCTACCAGTGCTTCAACTGCCGAGCCTGTGAGACGGCCTGCCCCTCCGGTGTGCAGTTTGGGGCGATCATGGAAATGGCGCGGGCGCATACACCGCCCCAGAATCGGCGGGACCGGCTGGTGCGCGCGCTGCTACTCAACGGGCTGCTGCCCCACCGGGGCCGGCTGGTCGCGGCCGGAGTGGCGTTTCGCACCATGCAGGCGCTGCGCATCCCGGCGGTGCTGCGCCGCACCGGCCTCTGGCGGGTGCTGCCCCTGGGCAAGTTCGCCGCCTTTCCACCGCCGGTCGACCGCGGTCCCTTGCGCGGTGCGCTGCCGGAGGTGATGCCCGCCCAGGGCACACGCCGGGCGCGAGTGGGACTCCTCTCCGGCTGCATCCAGGACCAGTTGTTCCGATCGACCAACCGCCGCACGGCGCTGGCCCTGGCGGCAAACGGCTGCGAGGTGGTGATCCCCCGGGAACAGCTGTGCTGCGGGGCGCTGGCCTCGCATGCCGGGGAGGCCGCCACCGCGGCCAGGCTGGCCGCCCAGACGCTCGACGTCTTCCAGCGGGCGGGCGTCGAGGCCGTGGTGGTGAATGCCGCCGGGTGCGGCTCGAACATGAAGGAGTACGACCTGCAGCTGCGGAGCGACCCGACCCTGCGGCCGGCGGGCGAGGCATTCTCGCGCACCGTCCGCGATGCGTCCGAGTTCCTGGCCTCGCTGGCCCCCCTGCGGGCACCGCGTCGCGGCCTCCGCCTGCGCGTCGCCTACCAGGACCCTTGCCATTTGCTGCACGGCCAGCGCATTTCCCAGCAACCACGCCAGATGCTGGCGGCCATCCCGGGGGTGCAGTTGGTGGAGATGAAGGAAGCCGACTGGTGCTGCGGCTCGGCCGGTGTGTACAACCTCACCCACCCCGAAATCGCGGAGGCCGCCCTGGCCTGGAAGGTCACCAATATCGTGGAATCGGGCGCCGAGCTGGTGGTCTCGGCCAATCCCGGTTGCATCATGCAGATCGCGATGGGGTTGCAGCGAGCCGGGCATGACATCCCGGTGGTGCACGTGATGGATCTGCTGGGCTGGGCCTACGGGGACGAGGGCGCGGCGCCGCGGCTGATCGAGGCGCGGTTCACCGGGTGATCTCCGCTCGGGAGTCGACGCTTGACGATCCTTGGCTGAAGGGCCTGCGGGATTTCATCTGGGCCAAGCCGGCCTTCTCCATGGTGCCGATCGACTACGAGGCGGTGCCCCGCCACCCCTCGATGAGCCGACCTCCCGCCGGACACGGGCTGCGGATTGTCTTCTGCGGCATTCCGTCGGATTACGGCACGGCTTTCCTGCTGCACCTGCTCGAGGAGGACGCCAATGTGGTGGCGGCGGTGGCGAGCACGCGCTGGCAACGTACCCATCCCAAGCCCGACTTGATCGGGCGTATCGCCGGGCACCTGGGCCGTCCGGTCGAAGTGGCGGCCGACGTCAACGCCGAGCCCTTCACCCGCTGCCTTCGGGAATACGCGCCGGACCTGGTGATCATGGCGAGCTTCGACCAGATCGTGCGTGCCGACCTTCTCGCCATCCCGCGGCTCGGCTGGCTGAATATCCATCCGTCCCTGCTACCGCGCCATCGCGGGCCGGAGCCGATCTACTGGGCTATTGCGAAGGGAGACCGGGAGTCTGGGATCACTCTGCACTGGGCCGTCGAGCGCGTCGATGCCGGCCCCATCCTGGAGCAGCGGACACTGCCGATTCTGCCCACCGATACCGCGGGAACCCTGTGCAAGCGGCTGGTGGCGGCTGGGCTGGAAGCCCTGGACGCCACCCTGATCCGGCTGGCAGCCGGCGATACGCATGGGCACCTGCCCGATCTCGCCGCCGGGTCGTACGACCCTCCGGTACGGGCTGCCCAGCTGGACCTGCGGCAGCCGTTTGCGACCCTCGACCGTGCCGTCCGGGCTGGCCAGCCGGACCAGCGGCCCGTCGTCACCTGGAAGGGCGAGCAGCTGTTTGTCGAGGGAGTCCGCCGGGTCCAGGACCGTGGCGAACGCCCGGTTGGTGAACTGAAACTCCCGGCCGGGGGAGCCGGCGGGGAGTTGCTGGCCGTCTGCGCTGACGCGGTGGTGGCCCTGCGGTGGGGGCGCGAAGGACACCGGCACGCGACGCGCCCGCTACCCGGGCAGCAATTTCCCTAGCAGGCGGCCCGTTATACTAGGTGCACACATGGCCCAGGAAATGCTCGATACCCAGACCCCACTCGTTTCGATGACCGACGCCGCCGCTACCCAGCTCCGGGATATCCTGGCCAAGCAGGGCCAGGCTGAGCTCGGCCTTCGCGTGTTCGTGCAACCCGGCGGCTGCTCGGGCATGTCCTATGGCATGGGCTTCGAGGACCAGACCCAGGATGGCGACATCGTGACTGAGCACAACGGCGTCAGGCTGTTCGTCGATCAGGTCAGTGCCCAGTACATCAAGGGCGCCGAGATCGATTTTGTCGATAGCCTGATGGGCGGCGGCTTCACTGTCCACAACCCGAACGCGGTCTCGAGCTGTTCGTGCGGCAGTTCCTTCGACACGGGTGAGGACGCCGGCACCGCCCAGCACTGCAGCCACTAACGAACTGCACTTCGGTCGCAGTGACCTGAGGGGGAGTCCCCCCACGCGCGCTACCCCGCGACACGGGGGTGAGGACGCCGGCACCGCCCAGCACTGCAGCCACTAACGAACTGCACTTCGGTCGCAGTGACCTAAGGGGGAGTCCCCCTACGCGCGCTCTCGCGGTGTCAAGGCTCGCTCGCCACGGCTCGCTCCTGTGCGTTGACACCGCTCGCCGCCGTGCTAAATAGCACGGCGGGCGCGCGCTACCCCGCGACACGGGTGAGGACGCCGGCACTCGCCCAGCACTGCAGCCACTAACGAACTGCGGGTAACACGGCCGGCCACTCACCAATATTGAGTGCGGCCCGATCGTTTTAGCTCCAAAACTCGATTCTTGTTTCCCGCGGAGTCCGCTGATACTTTGGACGGGCAGGGAATCCATGGCCATACAGGCTCGCGTCCTGCTGATCGAAGATCACGCGGACGTCGCCGATCTTTACCAGCTCAAACTGCAGCTCGAGGGGTATCGGGTCGCCGTCGCCCGGACCGGCGCGGCTGGGCTGGCGCTGGCCAACAGCCTCCTTCCTGACCTGATCCTCCTCGATCTCCATCTACCCGAGATGGACGGTCTCGATCTGCTGGCCCGGCTCCGGGCGCAGGACGAGACGCGAGGGACGCCGGTGGTGGTCATCACCGAGGACGAGAATCCGGAGCTCATGACCGCAGCCGAAGAGCTGGGCACATCCGGCTACATCATCAAGGCACTGACGCTCCCGAAGCGACTGGCCGAGGTGGTGTCCAGCGCCCTCACCCAGCGGGAGCAGACTGCGAGCCTCGGCGCAGACCGTCAAGCCTCCTAGACCCTAGCGCCGCCCTACCAGCGACGGTATCCTAGCCCGCAATGCCGCCTGCCCCAGGACCGCGAGCGATTCCCACCGTACTCCTGGTAGGGGTGACGGCCATCTGGGGCTGGACCTTCGTCGTGGTCAAAGACGCCATCGGGCATTACCCGATCTTTTCGTTCCTCGGCGTTCGCTTCGCCCTGGCTGCGCTGGTGCTCTGGCTGATCGTGGCCGCCCTCCGGCTTCGGATTCGCCGGCCCGGGATTGGGCTTTCGATTGGCCTGGTACTGGCGATGTCCTACCTGTTCCAAACCATGGGGCTGCGGGGCACCTCGGTCGCCAACACCGGCCTGATCACCGGGCTGTTCGTGGTCTTCACGCCCATCCTGGATCGGCTGATTTTCCGCGTGGCGACCGGCCCGGTCACCTGGCTGGCAGCGGCCGCCGCGTTTGCCGGAACTGCCCTGCTGACCGGCGGAGCGCCGGCCGGCCTCCACCAGGGAGACCTGTTGGTACTGCTCGGGTCCGTCGGCTTTGCCTTTCACATCACGCTGCTCAGCCGATTCGCGTCCGCCGGTCCGCTGGTCCTGGCTGCCTGGCAAATGACGGCAGCTGGCGTCTTCCTCACCGTCGGCGGGGTCGCCACGGGAGCGGTGGTGATCCCCGTCCCGAGGTCAGTCTGGCCGGCGCTGGTCATCACCGGCGTCTTCGCCTCGGCCATCGCCTTCTGGGTGCAGACCTACGCCCAGCAGCGCCTACCGGCGAGCCGCACGGCGCTGATTCTCACGACCGAGCCTGCCTTCACGGTCTTCTTCGCGTTTCTCCTGGTTGGTGAGCGCTTCCGCCTCATCCAGGTGGTCGGGGCCACGCTGATCCTGGGAGCGCTATTCTTCAGCGAACTCCGCGAGCGGCGCCCGGTAGGTGCCGCGGCGCCGGTCGAAGTACCGATCTGAGGAGTTTCTCACACCCCCTCCCTGACCCTCCCCCTGAGGGGGAGGGGATTCACGGTGTTTCTTTACCCCTCCCTGACGCTCCCGCTGAGGGGGAGGGCGATTTTTCGAGAACGTGGACGGCCGTCAGGTTGCGATAGAGCTCGTTGAAATCCAGGCCATATCCGACCACGAACTCGTTTGGGATGTCGAAGCCCTTGTACGCGATCGGCACCGGCTTGACCCGCCGCTCCTGTTTGTTGAGCAGCACACTGAGCTTGACGGACGCGGGGGCGTGTCGCTGGACATGCTCAAACAGGAATGAGGTAGTCAGACCGGTATCGATGATGTCCTCGACCATCAGCACGTGGCGTCCGGCCACGTCCATGCTCAGGTCCTTCAGCAGCTGCACGTGGCCGCTGGTCACCGTTGCCTGCCCATAGCTGCTGCAGGCGACGTAGTCGAAGTTGACCGGGATGGTGAGACTCCGACTGAGATCGGTGGCGAAGCTCACCGAGCCTTTCAGCACGGAGAGGAGAATCAGCGGCGTATCGAGGTCATCGTAGTCGCGCGAGATCTCGGCGG
>VBID01000077.1 GCA_005880615.1 Chloroflexota bacterium | reverse complement strand
GCCTCGGCGACGCGCTCCAACCAGACCGACTGCTCGGCCAGCCGACGGCCGAAGGCGATCCGGCTGTTGAGGCGGCGGCACATGAGCTCCAGAGCCACCTCGGCCACCCCGATCAGCCTCATGCAGTGGTGGATTCGGCCCGGGCCGAGCCTCGCCTGCGCGATCTCGAAACCGCGGCCCTCGCCCAGCAGCACGTTGGCCACCGGCACGTGGACATCCTCGAAATCGACCTCGCCGTGCCCGTGCGGGGCGTCGTCAAATCCAAAGACAGGGAGCCAGCGGATGACTCTGACTCCCGGCCACTCGCGCGGGACCAGAACCATGGACTGCTGGCGGTACCGGTCGGGGTTGTTCGGATCGGTCTTCCCCATGAAAATGAACACCTGGCAGCGGGGATCCATCGCTCCCGACGTCCACCACTTCCGCCCATTGATGACGTAGTCGTCGCCCTGCCGGACGATCTGGCTCTCGATGTTCGTTGCGTCCGAGGAGGCGACGGCCGGTTCGGTCATGGCGAAACCCGAGCGGATCTCGCCGTCCAGCAGCGGCCGGAGCCAGCGCGCCTTCTGTTCGGGGGTCCCGAACCGGTGGAGAACCTCCATGTTCCCGGTGTCGGGGGCGGAGCAGTTGAAGACCTCAGGGGCCCACTCGACCCGGCCCATCATTTCGCAGAGCGGCGCGTACTCGAGGTTGGTGAGGCCGGCACCCTGCTCAGAGTCCGGGAGGAAGAGGTTCCACAGTCCCGCCGCCCGGGCCTCGGGCTTGAGTTCCTCCACCACGGGGTTCGGGTGCCACCGATCCTCGCCCGACAGCGCTTCGCGGTACCGGCCCAGGTTTGGGTAGATGAATTGGTCCATGAACGCGCTGAGCTTCGCCTGGAGCGCCTTGACCTTGGGCGAGTGGTCGAAGTCCATCTCCTCGTCCCTCCTCTGGGGCGGCTGTGCCGATCGTAGTCTGACGCGGCCAGGGCCGCCGGGGACGGCCGGCGGCCCTGCCGCGAAGGATCACGAGGGGATGCCGTTGGCGGGCGGCGTCGCCGGCGTCCCCGCGTACTGGGTGATCGGGCCCGAGTCGGTCGATGTGTAGATGGGACCGACTGTCGCCAGGCTGCCATCCGCCCCGACGGTGGTGACCTGGACTCCAAGGGACCCGAGGTGGTTGCCCGACCCATACCCGTAGGGGGCCAGCCCAGGGCCGCCGGTGAGCTTGGTGGTCTCCAGGGTCTTGACCACGCCTGCTCGTGTCGGATTGCGCCCCGCAGCCTTCAGCACCTGCACGAGGGTGTACGCCTGGGCCATGCCGTAGAGGACGTTGCCGTCCCAGGGAAAACTGGAGATGTACTGGTCATGGATACCCTTGAACAGGCTGATCCAGGGGTTGGAGGTGTCCGTGATCAGCGGGAGGTAGGCGTCGGTGACCAGGCTGGTAAGCAGCTGCCCGCCGACTTTGCCCTGGGAGAATTTGGTCAGGAGGCCGGTCAGTGTGGGGACGTCGGACCCCACGTTGCTCACGACCCAGGTGGGATGGTAGTTGAGCTTGGCCGCGGTCAGCAGCGCCAGCGCGGTGAAGGCCGGGATCGTGTACGAGACGATGACCTCCGCGCCGGCGCCCTGGAGCGCCGCCAGCTGCGGCCCGACGTTGGTGTTGGTGGGGACGTAGTTCTGGCGGCTGACAACCGATGCCGACGGGATCTGGAGGTCGAGGCCCTTGACCCCGTCGAGCCCGAATTCATCGTTCTGATAGAAGTAGCCGACCTTCTTCCCGGCGAGATTCTGCTGGATGTATTGGCCGAGAATCTTGCCTTCGATGGTGTAGTCGGGCTGCCAGCCGAAGGTGTACGGGTACTTCGATGGGTTGTTCCAACAGTTGCATCCGCTGGAAACGAACAGGTCCGGCACCTTCTCTGAGTTCAGGTAATCGGCCACTGCCAGGTGGGTCGGGGTCCCCAGGGCACTGAACATGGCGAACACCGTGTCCTGGAGAACCAGCTGCCGAGTGACGGACGCGGTCCTGGTTGGGTTGTAGCCGTCGTCCTGGAAGTCATAGGTGATCCGCCGGCCAAAGATGCCACCGTGCGCGTTGACGTACTGGAAGTAGGCATTCGACGCCGGTGCGATCTCTGAGTAGCCGGGTGCGGCCGGGCCGGTGAGCGGCTGGGTACTCCCGATCTTGACCTCGGTCGCGGTGATTCCGGGGGCCGAGGCGGTATTCGTTGTCTCGACCGTTGAGGCCTGGCCGCAGGCCGCGAGCAGCGCCGCCACGCAGCCGAGGGCGACTCGGCTAATCCCAGACGTCATGCCGTTCGTGCGATTGTTCAATGGGTACCTCCTTCTCTCTCCGCAAGTCGTTGGACGGCGAACTCAGCCACCTGGCGCGGGATCGTCCCAATCCACCACCCCCTTGTGATTTGTCGAAGTCTGGCCCCACCGTGCTCGAACGAGGCCAAGAAGGCGGCCGAGCCCGCCGTGGATCCCATAAGGAAAGACGAGCATGGCGAGCACCAGCACCGCTCCGTAGATGGCGAGCGGCAAGTTGTTGCCAACCGAGCTCGGCAGATTGAGGTTGCTGGCCATGCCACCCGTGAAGGTGGGGAGCAGAACCAGCACGATCGAGCCCCAGACGGCTCCAGCCAGGGTGCCCAGGCCTCCGATCACGACGGCACTCAGGAGCTGAAGCGAGAGGGGGATGCTGAATCCACCAGGAGCCGTCACGCCGGACCAGTAGGCGAAGAGCGAGCCGGCGAGCCCGGCACAGCCCGAGCTGAGGACGAAGGCCTGGACCTGGGTCTGGGCGACGTCGATCCCGCAGAGCGCCGCCGCCGCCTCGTGATCGCGCACCGCCTTGAACCGGCGGCCCACGGAGCTCTGAAGAACGTTGGCGAGGAGGACCATGGTCGCCAGGGCTGCCGCGATGGCGATCCACGCCAACCAGCGCTCCCGTGGGAAGTCAACACCGAGCCAGTTCGGCGGAGCGGGCAGGGAAACGGTGAGCCCCTCCTCCCCGCCAAAGACGCCCTTGTATCGGGTCGGGATCTGGGGCAGGCCCAGCGCCAGGGCAAGCGTGGCCCCGGCCAGATACGGACCACGGAGCCGGGCCGCCGCGACTCCGAAGACAGCTCCAATCAGCGCTGCCGTCGTGACCGAGGCGAGGAGCACGAGCATCAGGGGGAGCTCACGACCGCGAAGGAGGAGGGAGGTGGTGTAAGCGCCGATCGCCATCAAGGCGCCATGGCCGAGCGAGAGCTGGCCGTTGACCCCGGTCAGGACCGTGAGGCCAGCCGTCGCAATGGCGAAGAGCGCGATGGCGGCCAGGTTGTAATCGTCGTAGGCGCCGATCTGCGAGCTGACCAGGAGCAGGAAGACGGCCGCACCGAGCGCCATGGCCAGGTGCCGGCCAAGCGTTGGACTGACGAAGGGCGGCCACCGGAGGGCGCTCAGGCTCACCGGCTTACACCTGGCGCTGCGACTGCCATGCGAAAAGGCCACGCGGCCGGATCATGAGAACCGCAACCAGGATGACGAGGGCGCCCACCGTCTCGAGGTCGGACCCGAAATAGCCGCCGACGTAGCTCAGGGCGAAGCCTATCGCCAGACCGCCGACCACGGCGCCGGGCGGGCTGTCGAGGCCGCCCAGGATGGCTCCGGTAAAACCGAAGACGAGGACCTGGTCCATGTACGTCGGATAGAGCAGGAGCGAGGGAGCGATGAGCACCCCCGCCAGGGCCCCCACCATCGACGCCAGCGCCCAGCCGAGCGTGAGCATCCGTCCCACTCGGATGCCGAGGAGGCGGGACACCTCAGCGTTGAAGGCCGCGGCGCGCATGCGCAGGCCAAGGTCCGTCTTCTGGAAGAGCAACAGGAGGATGACCATCAGCCCCAGGACGCTGCCCAGGGTGAACAGGTCGAACGGTGAGAAGGGGATGGCGAGCGAGCCGACTCGCATGCCGACGATGGAGAAGGCGGCCGGGAACGACCGGATCTGCCCGCCGAAGAGCATGGGCGCCAGCGCCTCGAGCACGAGGAGCACCCCCAGAGTGAGGATCACGACGTTCAGCGGCGGCGCCGACTCGACGGGGCGAACCAGCACCCGCTCGACAACCGCACCCAGGAGCAAGCCGCAGAGCAGCGCGACGATGAAGGCCGCCCAGTAGGGCGCGCCCCGTTCGAGGGCGAAGAGCGCGAGATAGGTGGTGAACATCGCCATGGCTCCCTGGGCGAAATTCACGACTCGCGTCGCCCGCCAGATCATCACCAGCGCCAGGGCCATCGCCGCATAGATCGCTCCCTCGGTGAGGCCGTTCAGCGTGAGGACGACAAACCTTCCCATCGCAGCTCCCTCAGCGTGACCGCTCAGAACCCGAGGTAGGCATGGCGAAGACCCTCCTCCCCGGCGAGCCGGCGGGCGCGGTCCGCAGCGGCCACCCGCCCCAGGGAGAGCACCACGGCCTCGTCCGCAATCGAGAGCGCGCTGCGAGCATTCTGCTCGATCAGCAGGACGGTGAGCCCCCGCTCCCGAACGAGGTGCTTGATCCGGGCCATGATCTGACCCAGGACGCGACCGGCGAGGCCGAGAGAGGGTTCGTCGAGCAGAAGCACCCGAGGACGAGCGACCAGGGCCCGCGCGATGGAGAGCATTTGCCGTTCACCGCCGGACAGCGTGGAGGCCGGGAGGTGACGCCGGCCGGCCAGTGGCGCAAACAACTCGTAGGCCTCGGCCAGCGCCCGACGGCGGTCGGTCGGATCCTTCCGCCAGAGGCCACCCAGGCGCAGGTTCTCCTCCACGGTGAGCTCGGCGAGCACGCCACGGCCCTCGGGCACGTGGGCGATCCCCAGGCGGGCAATCTCCTCCGGCGCCAGCCGCGAAATCTCGGTGTGGTCCAGCCGCACGGACCCCGTGCGGGGGCGAACGAGACCCGAGATGGTCCGCACCAAGGTCGTCTTCCCCGCCCCGTTCGCGCCCAGGACGGCCGTGATCGATCCATGCGGGATGCTCATGGAGACGTCCTGGAGCGCGATCACGGGACCGTAGGCGACGGTGAGCCCGACGATCTCAAGCATCGGCCGAAGTCTCCGTGGTCGGCACCTCCTCGCCGAGATAGGCGGCGGCAACCTGAGGGTCGCCTCGGATCTCTTCGGGTGTCCCCGAGGCGATCACACGCCCGAAGTTGAGAACGGTGATGTGATCCGAAATCGCCATGATCAGGTCGACATGGTGCTCGACCACGACGACGCTCATCCGATGTCGCAGCCTGTCCAGCAGTTGGGCAAGCCTCTCCATCTCCTGAGCGGAGAGCCCGCTGGCCGGCTCGTCGAGGAGGAGCAGCGACGGTCGAGCCATGATGGCGCGCGCAATGATGACCCGCTTCTGGACGCCGTACGGCAGCGCGGCCGGCGAGGCGTCGGCCAGCGTGCGGATGCCCAGCTCGTCGAGGATCTGGCGGGCCTCCTCCGCCAGCCGCTGCTCCAGCCGGTCCGCTCGCGGCAAGGCCAGCATGGAGGAGAGGAAGGGGGGACGCAGGGGCGACCCGACGACCACGTTCTCCAGTACGGTGAGCCCCGGCCAGAGGCCGAGTCCCTGGAGCGTCCGGGCGATGCCGAGCCGGGCCAGGTGATGGGGCGCGGTCCCCAGAAGCGCCCGCCCTCGGTAGCTGATGCTGCCCCGATCTGGCCGCACGAAACCACAGATCGCGTTGAACAGCGTGGTCTTGCCCGCCCCGTTGGGGCCAATGATCCCGTGGATCTCATTGGCCGCGATGCGCAGCGAAACCCCGTCCAGGGCAAGGATTCCGCCGAAGTGCACGGTGAGGTCCGCGACGTCAAGCGTCGTTTGTTGCGGCTCTGACACCCCTCGGCTCCCTAACGAGCGTTCGATCAGACTATGCCGTGGGAGGCGCGGTGTGTCAAGTCGCCCCCAGGAGACTTTCACGCCCCCAGCCGCGCAGCAGGGCCGTGGCGGCGGCCGCGTAGGCGCTGGCGGCTCGTTCCCGATCCTGGACGTCTCGCGGCTCGAACCACTGGACCAGGCCGTTAGCCATGTCGAGGACCGCCATGGCGGCCAGTTTGGGGTCGGGGACCTGGAAGAGTCCCTGCCGGTGGCCGGCCTCAATGACCGACGCCACAGCATCGCGGTACTCGCGGCGCAGGGCGTTGACCCGAGCCCGCAGATCCGGCGGCAAGCTGCGCCGCTCCCGGATGTTGACCAGGACCTCGCCCTTCCGCCCAAGGCTGAACAGGATGTGCTGACGAATCACGTCCTCGATCGTTTCGACCGGCCCTCGCTCGGCCCGGAGAAGCGGCATGACAGTCGCATTGAAGTCCTGCTGCATGCCGAAGCAGATGGCGAAGAGAATGTGCTGTTTGCCGGGGAAGTGATGGTAGAGCGACGACGGTCGCATCGCCAACTCGGTGGCCAGATCCCGAATGCTCGCGGCATCGTAGCCACGCTCGGTGAACAGGCGGGTAGCAATCTCTAGCACCTGGTCGACCCTGACGTTGGTCGCAACCGGCCGCACCGGCACCGCCCTCTCCACCAGCTGTCCTCGCTTGCCATAATAGCGGAGGCAGCGACCGAACGATCGTTAGGGAGCAAGATGGACTTCGGGCTCAGCGACGAGCAACGGATGATCCTGGCGACGGTTCGCGACTTCGTCACGAGGGAACTGGTCCCGCTCGAGGCGGAGGTCCAGCGCGGGGAGCTGGAGGGGCGAAAGTTCCCCGATCGACCGGCCCTGCGACGCCTTCAGGAAAAGGCCCGGGCGGCGGGGCTGTGGGGACTCCTCACCCCCGAGGAATACGGGGGCGCCAGCCTCGGATTCCTGATGACAGCCCTGATCACGATGGAGACCTCCCGAGCGCTGGTGCCGTTCACCTACGGCGGCGTCGCCGACAACATCCTGTATCGGTGCACTGCCGAGCAGAAGGAGCACTACCTCCTCCCCTTAATCCAGGGCGACCGGGTGAGCTGCTTTGCGTTGACCGAGCCCGACACGGGTTCCGATGCCACCAACATCAAGATGCCGGCCGTGCGCGATGGGTCCAATTGGGTACTGAACGGGCAGAAGGTCTTCATCACCAACGGCGCAGAGGCGGACTTCGCCATCGTTTTCGCGGTCACCGACCGCGACAAGGGCCACAAAGGGGGCGTCACCGCCTTCCTGGTCGATCGCTCGATGGGCTGGACCAGCCGGCCAATCCAGACCATGGGCTCCTGGGGGCCGGCCGAGCTGAGCTTCGACGATGTCCGCGTCCCCGGCGAGAATGTCCTGGGCGACGTCGGCAACGGCTTCCTGCTCGCCATGGAGTGGATCGGCCAGGGACGGTTGCTCATCCCGGCCCGGGCAGTGGGTCAGGCGCAGCGGCTGCTCGAGATGGCGCTGGAGTACGCACGCCAGCGAGTCGCGTTTGGCCGCCCGATCGCGGAGTACCAGGCGATCCAGTGGATGCTGGCGGACAGCGCGGTTGAGATCGAGGAGGTCAGGTGGCTCGTCCTGCACGCCGCCTGGAAGGCCGACCGCTCCCCTGATGCCCGCCACGAGGTCTCAATGGCGAAGCTCGCCGGTGCCGAGATGATCTGGCGGGTCGTCGATCGCGTCATGCAGATCCACGGCGGCTTGGGCTACACGAAAGAGATGGCGATCGAGCGGGTGATGCGAGACGTCCGCGTGTACCGCATCTACGAGGGGACCGACGAGATCCAGCGACGGTCGATTGCCCGGAACCTCCTCAGCCAGAAGGCTCGCATCGGGTCCTGGGCGTGATCTTCCGCAGTCGGTTCCCGGACGTCGAGATCCCGGACGTGGGTCTCGCCGAGTTCGTTGTCGGCAGGTCCGCCACCTATGGAGACAAGCCGGCGCTGATCGATGGGCCGTCCGGCCGGACGCTGAGCTACGCCGATCTTGCCCGAGCCGTCCAGCGCATGGCGGTCGGCCTTGCCCGGCGCGGCTTTCACAAGGGCGACGTCTTGGCCGTCTACAGCCCGAACCTCCCAGAGTATGCCGTGGTGTTGCACGGCGTGGCGACGCTGGGCGGCATCGCCACCACGGTCAATCCCCTGTACACATCCCGAGAGCTCGCCGAGCAGCTGGCTGACGCCAGGGCCAGCTTCCTCATCACCGTGCCTCCGCTGCTCGAGCGCGCCCTGGAGGCAACCCGGGAGTCGCCGGTGAAGGAGGTCTTTGTCTTCGGCGAAGCGCCCGGGGCAACCCCGTTTGCCAGCCTGCTGGAGGCCGGCGGCACACCGCCGTCCACGGCTATCGACGCGAAGGCAGATGTGGTCGTGCTGCCCTACTCGAGTGGAACCACCGGGCTGCCCAAGGGCGTCATGCTCACCCACCGCAACCTGGTGGCCAACATCTGCCAGACCGAGGCTGTGTTTCCTGCCGAGGCCGAGCGCGTGATCGCGGTCCTGCCCTTCTACCACATCTATGGCCTCACCGTCCTCCTCAACATCAGCCTCCATCGCGGCGACACGATCGTCACCATGCCGCGCTTCGATCTCGAGCAATTCCTCGGGCTGATGCAGGACCATGCGATCACCCGAGCCTACCTCGTGCCACCGATCGTGCTGGCCCTAGCCAAGCATCCCGTCGTCTCGCGCTATGACCTCCGGTCGCTGGTCTCCATCAACTCCGGGGCGGCTCCCCTCGATGGGAGCGTCGAGCAGGCGTGCGCGGACCGGTTGGGATGCTTCGTCGCCCAGGGCTACGGCCTCACCGAGACCAGCCCCGTGGTCTCCACCACGCCGGTCGACCCGGCTCGGCGCCGCCCGGGATCGGCCGGCCTCCTGATCCCGAACACCGAGTGCAAAGTGGTCGACCCGGGGAGTGGCGCGGAGCTCGGCGCGAACCAGCAGGGAGAGGTCTGGGTGCGGGGGCCGCAGGTGATGACGGGCTACCTGAACCAGCCCGCCGCCACGGCCGCCATGCTCGGGCCCGATGGATGGCTGCACACGGGTGATATCGGATCCGTGGACCAGGACGGCTACCTCTTCATCGTCGATCGACTGAAGGAACTCATCAAGTACAAGGGCTTCCAGGTCGCGCCAGCTGAGCTGGAGGGGCTGCTCCTCAAACACCCAGCCGTGGCGGACGCGGCCGTCATCCCGTGCCCCGACGCGGACGCAGGAGAAGTTCCCAAGGCCTTTGTCGTGTTGAAAGGCCCGGCGACGCCCGAGGAACTGATGGATTTCATCAACCGTCAGGTCGCGCCCTACAAGAAAGTCCGCGAGCTGGAGCTGGTCACCGAGATACCCAAGAGCCCGGCGGGCAAGATTCTGCGGCGCACGCTGGTCGAGCGGGAGCGGGCGCGCGCCTCTCCTCACTGATGGCGACGGAATTCCGGGCAGGCGAGCGCTTCGCCGAGATGGAGGGGTGGCAGCCACGGCCGGGCGAGCCGGGGATCTTCGCGGCCCTCGGCTGGCGGCGGGTCGGCTTGGCGCCCGGGCGCGCCGTCCTCGAGTGGGAGCCGAACACGGATCACGCCTTCCCGGCCGGCAAGGAGTGGATCGTACACGGCGGCATGGTCACCGCCATCCTGGACACGGCCATGGGCAACGCAACCTGGAGCTTGCTCGACCGAAAAGAGGTCTTCCTCACGGCCGACCTGCGCACCGAGTTCTACCGGCCGGCGCGGCCAGGTCGGGTCCGGGCCACCGGCTGGGTGGTGCGGAAGACACGCCGGGTGGCCTTCGCCACGGCCGACCTCCATGACGACGCGGGCGCGCTCCTCGCCAGCGGCCGCGCCACCCAGATCATCATCGACCTGAAGGTCGACCCCGACCGCGCCCGCCAGGGCCCCGCCCACCCGGGCCGAGGGTAGCGGGATGATCGGCCCCTCCGACCGGCTGACGGTGGGCACGCTGGGGACCCTGATGCCGCCGGCGGTCAACCTGATCAAGAACGCGCAGCGGAACGAGGGCCAGGGATACGCCGGGCTCTGGTGGCCCGACCACTACATGGGCTGGTTTCCCCAGGCGCTGTGGACGGCCGACTTCACCCCGCTGGCTGCCTTCCAGCCCAACCCTGACGTCTTCTTCGAGCCGCTGGTCGCCATGGCGGCGGCCGCCGGCGCCACCAGCCGGATCCACCTGGGGACGGCGGTCACGGAGGCCCTGCGCCGGCACCCGGTGGAGCTGGCACAAGCGTTCCTCACGCTCGACCACCTGGCTCCCGGCCGGATCATCTGCGGGCTGGGCTCCGGCGAGGCGCTCAACCTCCTCCCCTACGGCATCCCTTTTGAGCGCCCGGTCGGCCGCCTGGAGGAGGCGGTCCAGGTCATCCGGCTGCTCTGGTCCCAGGACGGGCCCGTCGACTTCGAGGGCGAGCACTTCCAGCTGCGGCAGGCAGTCCTCGGCCTGAAGCCCTCGCCGGAAGGACCGCCGGAGATCTGGCTGGCTGCCCACGGGCCGCGAATGCTGGACATCACCGCCCGCTACGCCGACGGCTGGCTTCCTGAGTACATGTCACTGGAGAACTACCGCACCCGACTCGAACGCCTCGAGCAGCGACGGCGCGCAGCCGGGCGCGCATCGACCCCTTTCACGCCGGGGATGTACGCGAAGCTCGTGCTGGCCGACTCGCACGAGCAGGCGCATAGGATCCTGGCGACGCCCCTGCTGCGCGCCCTGACGCTGACACAGCCCGCGGAGGCCTACGCGCGCCACGGCGCGGTGCACCCGCTGGGGGAGAACGCGAACGGGATCCGCGACTTCATCCCGGTCCGGTTCACGCGAGCCCAGGCGCTCTCGCTGATCGAGGGCGTCCCCTCGGCGGTGGTCGAAGACGGAGTGCTTCACGGCACGCCCGAGGAGGTCACCGAACAACTGGGGCGCTATTACGCCGTTGGGCTGCGGCACGTCGTGCTCTGGAACGTCACCTTCTTCGGGGACGCCAGCCTCATCCGGCGCAGCTACGAATTGATGGGAGGGTTGCTGCCACTGGTCAACGACATCCGGGCGGCTGAGGCAGCCAGCTCGTGAACGGATGACCACACCCGCGATCTCCGAAGCGCTGATCGGCCGCGAGTCCGAGGAGGTCCTCGTTGAAGTGGAGCGGGGCGCGATCCGTAAATTCGCCGAGGCGGTCGGAGACACAACCGCGGCCTGCGTCCGCGGCGATGTGGCTCCACCCACGTTCCCCACGACGTTTCGGATCGCGATTCCCGGCCTCACCTTCGACCTGGCGCGTGTCCTCCATGGCGCCCAGGAGTACCGATTCGAGCGGCCCATTCGGGCAACAGACCGCCTGCGATGCCGGAGCCGCCTGGCCGATCTCTACCACCGGGAGGGACGGCTCGGTCCCATGACCTTCCTGATCATCGAGACCGAGGGTCGCGACGAGCTGGGACAGCTGGTCTTCACGGGTCGGAGCACGGTGATCTTGCGGTGAGCGCCACCCGGGCGCCGTCACTGAAGCCGCGCGACCTCTCGATCGGAAGCCCCTTGCCCGACCTTCGGAAGGACCCGATCACCAAGCTGCAGCTCGTGAAGTATGCGGGCGCCTCGGGCGACTACAACCTCATCCACACCGACGACGAGACCGCGCGACGGGTGGGCCTCGACGGAGTCATCGCCCACGGGATGCTGAGCATGGCCTTCCTCGGGCAGTACCTGTGCTGGATGGCCAGCCCCGATTCCGTCCGCCGGCTGACGGTACGATTCACCGCGATGGTGCGCCCGGGCGACGTCCTGACCTGCCGGGGCCGGGTGAAGGCGCTGTCGGAGGGAACTGGAGGCCGTCAATTGACGCTGGAGCTGTGGGCCGAAAACCAGCGAGGGGAGCAGGTCACCGTGGGCGATGCCGAGGTGATGGTCGCATGACCGGACGCTTCGATGGCCGCACAGCGCTGGTCACCGGTGGCGGCCGAGGTATCGGCGCGGCGACGGCCCTGCGGTTCGCGGCTGAGGGGGCCGCCGTGGTGGTCTCGGACGTCGACCGCGAGCCGGCGGAGGCGATAGCGGGACAGATCCGAGCGGCAGGCGGCCGGGCGCTGGCGGTAACCTGCGATGTCACCCAGCGCGCCGCGGTCGAGAG
>VBID01000217.1 GCA_005880615.1 Chloroflexota bacterium | reverse complement strand
AGGCTGGCCGTGGACGAGTGGGTGGCCGAGTTGCTGCGGGGCAGGTTCGATGCCGCGTGGGACCTGTTCCTGGATCGGTACCGGCGTCTCATCTTCGCAGCCATCCGGCATTATGCCCAGGACTACGACGATGTGATGGATGTGTTCGCGCGCGCGTGTGAAGCGCTGCGCGCGGACAACCTCCGGCGTCTCCGGTCCTGGGTCGAGCAGCCGGAACATCAGGCCCGCTTTTCCACCTGGCTCGTCACGGTCGTTCGACATCTCACCGTTGATTGGTTCCGCCATCGCGATGGCCGCCGTCGACTCTCAACTGCGGCCGAGGGATTGGCGCCACTGCGCCGCCGGATTTTCGAGCTTGTGTTCCTCAATAAGAGAAGTCACGTCGAAGCCTACGAGCTAATCAGGACCGCGGACGGTCTCGATCTCTCCTTTGGGCAGTTTCTCGCCGAGGTCGGCGGCACGTATCGGGCAGTCGCCAATGGACGCCGCGGACGGATTCTCCGCGAGCTGGGCGAGCCGGGACCCGAAGGCCATGCGGAGGAGAGCGACAGCGCTGTAGCTCGAGAGCGGCGGGAAGAATTGGAAGAGGCGTTGACTTGCCTCAGCGCGGAGGAGCGCGTGGCCGTGGAGCTTTTCGTAGTGGAGGAGATGCCTGCCGAGGCGGTCGCGAAGGTGGTCGGTTGGCCGAATGCCAAGGCCGTGTATAATCGCGTGTATCGGGCACTGGCCGTGATGCGGAGCCGGCTGGAGGAGACCGGCCTACGCGGGGGCACGCGGTGAGCATTTTTGCGCTCTCGGACCGTTCCATATGCTGGCTTTCATGACGGATCGCGAACGCTTGGACCTCTTGCGTAGCGACCTGCTCTCAAGGCGCGGCAGGGTCGCGCCCACGTCCTCCTGCCTTGACGATGAGACGATCGCTGCCCTTGCCGACGGGAAGCTGGGTGATCCGGAGGCGAAGGCTGGCGCGATGCGCCATCTGACCGAGTGTGAAGTATGCCGACGGGCGCTCGCGTCGGTCGCTGGCGCCCTCGCGGACGAAGCGGTCCGACGGGAAATCTCCGCATCAGAAAGACGCACCCGTGTGCGTCGGCTGCTTTGGATTATCGGCCCGCTGACGGCAGCGGCCGCGGTCCTGGTGTTCATCTGGCCACGCCGCACCGATGACCGAGGATTGCCCGTCCTACGCGACAGCGCAATCGTGGGCGGACAGGCGCCCGTCCTCATCGCGCCGCGCGATCGGGTCGACCGCGTAGATCGGTTTGTGTGGTCCTCCGTTTCGAAGGCCAGCCGCTACCGGATACGTCTCTACACGGATGATGGCGCACTTCTCTGGAATTCGGAGACCGCCGATACGGTGGTTCCCGCCCCGCGGTCCCCCGCGCTCGCGTCTGGTACGCCTTACTTCTGGATGGTTGAGGCGCAAACGGAGTGGCAGCGCTGGACGGCTTCGAATCTCGTCGAGTTTCGGGTCGTGGGGGAAAGACGATGATTCACATCCTGGTACGGCTTTCGATCGTGGCGCTCGTGTCTTCTCAGGGCAGGGCGCGCTGGGCGATCAGTCGCTTGATGGATGCCGGCCAGACCGACGACTCCGTCGGACGCGCGTCGTTCGACGCGGCGGCGCGGCTCGCAGCCGTGTACGCCACCGCGTGGAGCGACTCGTACTTTGTGCGACGAGTTGCACGCGCCCGCGCGCTCTCCGTCGCCGAGCGTGCGGCGTCCACCACCGCTGACAGTCTCTTGAGCGCAGGGAACGCCACCCTGAAGACCTCCGGTGCGGATGCCGCGATGGTGATTCTGCGGCAGGCCCTGCGCGGATTCGCGGCCGTGAACGATACGACGGGTATGGCGATCGTCATCGATAACATGGGGATCGCGTTCTTTTACGTGAACGAGATGGACAGCGCCGAGGCGTATTTCGCGCGCGCGTTCGATCTGTCGGAGCGCACCGGATACCAGATCATGGCCGGCAACGCGATGGGGAAGCTGGCCATCGTGAGCAGCGTGCGCGGGGATGTGGAGCAGGCGAAGGATCGCTACGCACGCGCGAAGCCATTCCGCGAGCGGTCCGGTGATCTGGGCGGAGTCGCCGCGGACCAGCATAACCTCGGGTTGCTGGCCAGTGAGCATGGCGACCGCGCGACGGCCCACCAGGCGTTCAATGAAGCGCTCGCCACACTCCGGAGCACGGGAGAGTTGGAGGATGTCGCGACCGTGCTCGAGAACATGGGAAATCTCGCGAGGGACGAAGGCAACTACGCGGCAGCCGACACGCTGTATAGGCAGTCGCTCCAGACCTTTCGCGACCGGGGGAACGCCGTGTCCACGGCCTCGCTGCTCGAGGACCTCGGGATTCTCGCGACATTGCGCGGTGATTTTCCCGCCGCTGTACCGTCGTATACGGAAGCCGTCGGCATACTCAAACGCATCGGTCCGACGCCATCGGCCAATGAATCGACGGTACGGATGAGGCTATCTCTGGCGCGCGCCTCCATGGGGGACTTGCAAGGCGCGCGCATGGAACTCGATCATGCCGAGACGCTGGCCCGCCGGCGCCATGGTCGAGGGGGCGAAGGCACTCCCCTCTCGCTCAGCCGCATCGCGCTCGCCCGCGGCGATTTGTCGATGACGTTCAATCGCTTCGCCGACGCCGAGCGGTACTACGCACGTGCCTATCGTCTCGCCAGCGGCAAGAATGAGCTCGACGCCGAGGTGCGGCATTGGGCGCAGTTTGGGGCGGCGAACGTCGCATTCCGGCGTGAAAACTACGTGAGCACGCGGACCAGTCTCGCACGCTTGTTGGGCACCTTGGGCGATACGATCGAGCTTGACCTTGTGCCACAAGCCCATCTTCTGATGGGACAGGCCTCCATGCGTCTCGGGGACACGCTGGCTGCTCGCGCGGCGATCGGTCGTGCAATTGACACGCTCCACGCGCTCGGCAACATCGCTGGCGAAGCAGATGCGCTCGCCAGGTTGGGCGATCTCGAGGCTGGATCGGGCGCCGTTCAGGCAGCAGAAACGTTGTATGAGCAAGGGCTGCAGCGACTCACTGCCCGTGCGGCTCCTGGGATTACCTGGAGCCTCCACGCAGGCCTCGCGCGCGTGCTGCGTCGTCGAAACGCCCTCGCCGACGCGGCAACGCAGCTTCGGGCCGCGATTGGCGAGCTCGAGCGAGTATCCGGCGGCTTGTTACTCGAAGAGCACCGCGCGGCCTTCCAGGCTGATAAGTGGGATGTGTACATCGAGCTTGCCCAAGTCGAGCGGGCGCGGGGCAAAACAGAAGCTGCATTCGAGACGAGCGAGCGCTTGCGGGCGCGCCAAATGCTCGACCTGCTGGCACGGGGGCGCGTCGCGGGACGCCAAGCGATGGGTACACTCGCCGGCCGCGAACAGGACCTGCGGCGTCAGATGGCTGAGCTCAGCCGTCAGATCGATACGGCATCGGCAACGCGTGATGGGCTGCGGGGCGGGGAAGCCACGGGTGCTGCCCTGGCACAGACACGTGCGGCGCTAGCTCAGGCACAAGACGCCTACGAGGCGCTGCTGCTGGAAGTACGTGAGACCAGTCCCGCTTACGCGGCGCTTGTCCGCGGGGAAACCGCCCCGGCGCGTGACGTGATGCAAGCATTGACGCCCGACGAAGCATTGCTCGAGTACCTCGTGGGGGACTCCACGACGCTGGTGTTCGTGGTGACTCGCGACAGCGTAACAGCCCTCGATCTTGGCGTGTCACGGGGCGCCCTGGCGGCGCTCGTTGACTTTGCTCGCACCCGCCTGGTCAATCCGACCAACGACGCGGCGCGGCGCGCGTGGCGCGCACCGCTGCGTCGACTGTATGGGCAACTCGTCGGACCGGTCGAAGCGAGCGGCTTGCTCGCCGGCAAGCAGCGCTTGATCGTGGCACCGCATGCCGAGCTGCATTACCTGCCATTTGCTGCCCTCGTCCAGCCTGGCATGCCGGAGCAGCTCCTCGTCGAGCGGTATCTCATCGAGTACGTCCCGTCAGCCTCTGTCTGGCTCCAACTGCGAAATCGGCCACCACGTACGCCGGGCGGCGGCGCTCTGGCCTTGGCGCCCCGGCCTGAAGCCTTGCCCGGCTCGCAGGCAGAAGTCGCCGCCGTCCGCCGGGCATATGGCGATCAGGCGCGTGTACTGGTGGGAGCCCCAGCGACAGAACGCGCGTTTCGCACCCTCGCTCCGCAACGTGAGGTAGTGCATCTAGCCACACACGGCGTCCTCAACAAGCACAACCCCTTGTTTTCGTTTGTCCAGCTTGGCGCCGGTGGCGGAGAAGACGGCCGACTCGAAGTCCACGAGGTGTACGGACTCAGTCTGCAAGCCCGCTTGCTCGTTCTCAGCGCGTGCCAGACAGGAGTCGCGGGCGGAACGATGGCCGATGTCCCTCCCGGAGACGACTGGGTGGGCTTGGTGAACGCGTTCCTGTTTGCGGGGGCGGCGAACGTGCTTGGAACCCTGTGGCCTGTCCAAGACGCCTCGACGGCACGATTCATGGGTCGTTTCTACGACGAGCTCGGCGCGGGGCGGTCAGAGCCCGAAGCGCTCGCGCTGGCACAGCGAACCGCGCTCCGGGAGACTGCGAGCTCCCATCCGTTCTATTGGGCCGGCTTCACGTTGGTCCGGGGTAACTGATTATCGCGGTCTGAGCAACCGCCTCCCGCGCGTCCGTCAGACGCAACGTCGATTCAACACAACGACTCCGTCCGGAGGTCGTATGTTCGTGTCGCGTTGCGTCTCGTTCGCAAGCTTGAGCCTCGTGCTCGGCCTCGTCGGCTGCGATCGTCAGCCGCTCGATCCGCTCGAGGCTTCTTCGGTCGGACCCAATGGCCTGAGGGCGCCCTCGGGAACGGATGCGAAGCCGAGTACCAGCAGCACGATCGACATCACCTGGACGGACAACTCCCCCCCCAACGAGGCCGGCTTCCGCATCGAGCGTTCGGCGACCA
>VBID01000216.1 GCA_005880615.1 Chloroflexota bacterium | reverse complement strand
TCGATGGGCGCGGCGGCCAGTTTCTGAACGGCGTCGCCGGCCAGCACCCCGTGGGTGGCCAGCACCCGGACCGTGCGGGCGCCCTCCGCCTTCAGCTCATGGGAGACGCTGACCAGGGTGCCGCCGGTGGAGATCAGGTCGTCGATGATGATGGCGTGCAGGCCGGCCACCTCGCCGACCACGCGCAGCTCGGCCACCTCATCGTCATTGGAGCGGCGCTTGTCTACGATGACCACCGGCAGGTCGAGGATGCGGGCGATGGAGCCGGCCCGCTTGGCGCCACCCACATCGGGCGACACGATGACGGCGCCGGTGGTGCCCTGCTTGCGGACGTACTCGGCGAACATCTTCTCGGCGGTCAGGTGATCGACCGGGATGTCGAAGAAGCCCTGGATGGCGTCCGAGTGCAGGTCCAGCGCGATCACGCGGTTGGCGCCGGCCAGGGTAATGATGTCGGCCATCAGCTTCGCCGAGATGGGGTCGCGGGCCTGGCTCTTCTTCTCCTTGCGGGCGTAGCCGTAGTAGGGGATGACGGCGGTAATCCGGCCGGCCGAGGCGCGCCGCAGCGCGTCCAGGATGATGAACAGCTGGATCAGGTTCTCGGAAACCGGCTGGCAGGTGGGCTGGATCAGGAAGACATCCGTCCCCCGGACGCTCTCGGCGATCTTCACGTCGTACTCGCCGTCGGCAAACCTCGTGATGCGCATCTCGGCCAGCGGTTCGCCCAGGGCCTCGGCGATCTTGCCGGCCAGCTCCAGGTTGCCGTGACCGGCCAGCAGGCGCAGCTCGCCGCCGTGCTTGGAGGAGCCCTCGCTGAGCTGGGTCCGGGTGTCCGCCACTCGCTCGCCGACTCGAGGCTGTGCTATGGCTGCCCGACCTCCTTCTGGGCCGCGGCCCGCCGCCGCGACCGGTACCGTTCCGTCCACCCTTCGGCCACCTTCGTCTCCGTGCGTTCGACGGCCAGGCTCCCCCCCGGCACGTCCTCCGTGATCACGGACCCGGCGCCCGTGTAAGCGTCATTCCCCACCACCACTGGCGCTACGAAGATCGTATCGCTTCCGACCTGGACCCGGTCGCCGATGTGGGTTTCGTGGTGGGCGAAGCCATCCCAGTTGGCGGTCACCGTCCCGGCGCCGATGTTGGCGTCCGCGCCGATGGTGGTGTCGCCGATGTAGCTGAAGTGGCCGACCGCCGTCCGAGGGCCGATGCGCGAGTTCTTGATTTCGGTGTGCGTCCCCACCTTGACTCCCTCTTCCAGCCTGGTCCCCGGGCGCAGCCGGGCGAAGGGCCCGACCGTGGCCCGCGGACCCACGCCGGCCCCATCCAGGTGGGAGCGCTCGATGGTGGCGCCGTCCTCCACGGTGGAGTCGCGAATTTGCGTGTAGGGCCCGATCGCGCAGTCCCGGCCAATCCGGGTGTCGCCGGCCAGCACCGTGAAGGGATGGATAGTGGTGTCCTGGCCCACGGCGACCGCGGCATCGATGAAGGTTGTTTGCGGATCGATGATGGTGACGCCCGCCTCCATCAGCTGGTCTAGCATCCGGCGGCGCACGATGGTCTCCGCCTGCGCCAGCTGGCGCCGGTCGTTGATGCCCAGCACCTCATCCGGATCGTCGACGGCCACGGTCTGCACGCGGCCCTTGATCAGGCCGACGACGTCGGTCAGATAATACTCGCCGGCCCGGTTCCGGTTCTCCAGCCGCTGCAAGGCCGGCCATAGCGCCGATCCCGTGAAGCAGTAGACGCCGGTGTTGACTTCCTGGAGGGCGCGCTCCGCGGGTGTCGCGTCCTTCTCTTCCACGATGGCCTTGAACGCGCCCCCGCGTCCTCGGACGATGCGGCCGTAGCCGTGCGGATCCGCCAGCCGCGCCGTCAGCAGCGTCACTGCGGCACCGGACTTGCCGTGCGCCTCCACCAGCCGGGCCAGCGTCTCCGCGCGCAGCAGCGGGGTGTCGGCGTAGATCACCACCACCGGCCCATCACCCCGATGCTCGGGCGTCACCTGGGCCAGCGCGTGCCCAGTGCCCAGCGGCTCGCGCTGGGGCACCGTCACCGCCTGCCCGTTGACCGCCGCATTCACGCCGTCCTGGCGGGGATCGGTGACCACCAGCACCCGTTCGGGTTCGATGGCCTGGGCGGCGGCCAGCGCCCAGAGCAGCATGGGGCGGCCGCCGATGGGATGCAGGACCTTGGGGGTCCGGGATTTCATGCGCACACCCTTGCCGGCCGCGAGCACCACCACGATGACGCTTCCCTTTGCTCGCGTCGCAGCCGGCCGGCGGATGGGTCCGTTGGCACGTTTGGGAGCGATGGTGGAAAGAATTATAAGGATGGGGCCCTGCCGAACTCAGGCAATCTGCTCGTACTCGGTGAGATAGCGGCGGGGCGCCTCGTTGGCGATCTCGGGCGCCACCCGGCGGCGGATGGAGGGGGCCGCCTCGTGAAGGCGCTCGCCCACCCCATAGCCATAGCGCAGCGCCATGTCTTCCAGCGCCAGGTAGGGAAGCTGGTCCACCCGAAACCGGCGGAGCAGGTGCCAGGCGGCCCGGCGCATGAAGTGGGGCGGATCTGACCGGAGCGTGCCGGCCTCGCCGCCCAGATACTCGGCCGTCCAGCCGGCCAGCATGGCATCGTGGAAGGCCTGCTGCAGGCTGGGCGACAGCGTCCGATCGACCCGGGCCGCTGGCTGGTAGACGATGGTGTAGCTGGCCAGCATCGCCTGCCGGGCCCACTCCCGATCGCCCGCCACCGGGAAGTGCTCGTTGAACCGGATCCCCTGCCAGACCGAGAGGCGCAGGGCGGCATTGGAGGCGGAAAACTGGATCCCGTCCAGGCTGAGCGGGTCGCCGAAACGGGCCCGCCGGCGGCGCTCGCGATTGGGGTAGCGGCGGGCCAGCCGGTATTCGGTCAGCGGATGGCCGGGCGAGAGCAGGCGGCCATAGACGCCGCCCACGGCCCGATCGGTGAACGGGGTTAGCAGCTGGCGGAGCCAGGCGTCATCCGACGGGAGGGCATCCTGGGTGAGGAAGGCCACCACCTCGCCGCGGGCGTCCCGGCAGGCCCGGTTCCACGCCCGCGGACCCGGCCCCACCCCGGCCTCGATGAAGCGCGCCTGGGGGAACTGGCTGACGATGTGGCGGGCAGCGTCCTTGGAGCCCCCGTCCACCACCAGGACTTCCAGGGGCTGGACGTCCTGCTTGGTCAGCCGGTGGAGGACCGTACCGAAGGCCCGCCCGGGGTTCAGGGTGGGAATGACCACGGAAACGGTGGGGAGGCCGGCGAGCCTACTCGTCCCCTCTCGCGTGGGGAGGATTAGC
>VBID01000215.1 GCA_005880615.1 Chloroflexota bacterium | reverse complement strand
TCTTGGCGTCGGGCATCACCACCAGATGGTTCTTGGCTCCACCCATGGCCTGGAAGCGCTTGTTGTTCCTGGCGCAGGTCTCGGCGACGATGCGTGCCGTCGGTGTCGAGCCGACGACGGACACGCCCTGCACGTCGGGGTGGGCCATGAAGGCCTCGGCCACGGCGCGGTCGCCATTGATCAGATTGAATACCCCCTTCGGGAACCCGCAGGCGTCGATGTACGCCGTGAGGATCTGCATGGTGCAGGGGACCTGCTTGGAGGGCTTGACCACGTAGGTGTTGCCTGTGGCCAGCGCGTAGGGAATGAACCAGAACGGCACCATGCCCGGGAAGTTGAACGGCGCTATCATGGCGAACACGCCCATGGGCAGGCGGATGACCTCGCCGTCGATGCCGGGGGCTGCGCCGATCAGCTTGTCGCCTTGCTGCAGGACCGGCATGCCGCACGAGGTCTCGACGTTCTCGAGGGTGCGGTCGACCTCGGCCCGCGCGTCGGCCAGGGACTTGCCGTTCTCCTCCGTGATGCTGCGCGCCAGGAGCTCCCGGTTGTCCCTGATCATCCCGGCCAGCTTGAACAACGGCGCCACTCTCTTGTCGACCGGAGTCGTGGCCCAGCCGGGGAAGGCCGTCCGGGCGGCCGCGATGGCGGCGTTGGTGTCCTCGGCGCTCGACAGGGGGACTTGGGCGATGATTCCTCCGGTGCTGGGGTTCTCGACGTCGAGCCAGCGGGCGCCGCGAGGCTCGTACCACTCTCCACGCACGTAATTGTGCAGCTTGCGAATCGCCATGCTGTCCTCCCTCATGCCCTCGACACCGGTGCAGGCCGGCGGTGGATCGGCTAGGCGAGCACCTTCGTGATGCGGTCGAGCGCCCAGTCGGCCTCCTCGCGACTCATGACCAGAGGCGGCGCGAAGCGGATCACCTGGTGGTGGGTCTCCTTCGCCAGGATCCCGAGCCCCATGAGCTTCTCGCAATAAGGACGGGCCGTGCCGTGCTCCTCCTTGATCTCGACGCCGATCAGGAGCCCCTTGCCCCGGACCTCCTTCACCCTCTGGGACTTCATGGCCCGCAGGCGCTCCATGAAGTAGGCGCCCATCTCGGCGGAGCGCTCCGGAAGCCGCTCGCCGACGATGACGTCAAGCGCCGCCATGCCGACGGCACAGGCGAGCGGATTGCCTCCAAATGTAGATCCGTGGTCGCCGGGACGGAAGAGGCCCAGAGTCTCCCGCGAGCCGACGACGCCCGAAACCGGCAGAAAGCCGCCCCCGAGCGCCTTGCCGACGACGTAGAGATCGGGCTTCACGCCGTCGTGGTCGGCGCAGAACATCGTGCCTGTCCGCCCGAAGCCTGTCTGGATCTCGTCGGCGATCAGGAGGACGTGGTTCCTGCGGCAGAGATCGGCCGCCGCCTTGAGATACCCGTCGTGCGGGACCAGAATACCGGCCTCCCCCTGGATCGGCTCGACCAGGAAGGCGACGGTGTTCGGCGAGATGGCGCGCTCGAGCGCCCCCAGGTCGTCGTAACCGATCATCCGGAAGCCGGGGGTGAACGGGCCGAAGTCCTCCTTGTACTGCTCCTCCGAGGAGAAGCCCACGATCGTCGTGGTCCGGCCGTGGAAATTGTTCTCGCAGACGATGATCTCGGCCTGGTCCCTGGGAACCTTCTTGACTCGGTAGCCCCACTTGCGGGCGGTCTTGACCGCCGTCTCGACCGCCTCGGCGCCGCTGTTCATCAGGAGCGCCATCTCCATCCCGGAAAGCCGGCACAGCTTCTCGCAGAAGGGGCCGAAGAGCTCGTTGTGGAAGGCGCGCGACGTCAGGGTGATCCTGTCGGCCTGGTCCTTGAGCGCCTGCACGATCTTCGGGTGTCTGTGCCCCTGGTTCAGGGCCGAGTAGGCCGACAGCATGTCCATGTACCGGTTGCCGTCGGGATCGTAGACCCAGACCCCCTCTCCGCGCGCGAGCACGACCGGCAGTGGGTGATAGTTGTGGGCACTCCAGGTCCCGGCCTTTTCGATGAGACGTGCCGTCGTCCCGGCCTCGCTCGTCACCTTCGTGGGGGTCATGATCTCCTCACAATCATCGGTTTCCGCGTTCTAACCGGCAGGCCGCCCGGGCGCACGCGCTCCGCCCCGAGACGATCTCATAGTCTACACCATTGCCCCATGAGCGTGCGGGTGACGGTGGACAATCCCTTGACATATCGTAAGATAGCCGTCATCTCGGATGCGGAGGACCCCCGGTCACCTCGCCCGGGCGTAGCCCGTGGGGTCGTCCCTCCGGCAGGGAGGAAACCTTTGAGCCGCGAACCGAAGCGTGAGGTCGTAGGGCATTGTCACGTTCTGCTCCTGCTCGCCGGGGCCCTCGCGGCCGGACCGGCCGTCGCCGCCGAAGTCAAGCCGGTGGGCTCCGCCGCCGGCGACGCCCGGACCTTCATCGAGACGGCGGAGAGGCGGCTCCAGGATCTGTCGATCCGCGTCGACCGGGCCGACTGGGTGCAGCAGAACTTCATCACGACGGATACCGAGGAGATGGCGGCGCACGCGAAAGAGGACCTGATCGCCGCGGTGATGGAATACGCGCGACAGGCGCGCCGGTTCGAGAGGCTGAAGCTGCCGGACGACGTGGCGCGGAAGCTCGCGCTCCTGAAACAGTCCGTCGAGCTGCCGGCCCCCACCGATCCGTCGGAGCGCGCCGAGCTCACCCGCATCGTGGCGTCGCTCGAGAGCACATACGGCCGGGGGCGCTA
>VBID01000186.1 GCA_005880615.1 Chloroflexota bacterium | reverse complement strand
TTCGGCTATGGGTGCGGCTACGGGTATGACTTCGGGTACGGTTACGGGTACGGCTACGGGTATGTCTGCCCGACGCCAAGCCCAACACCGACCTCGCCGCCTGTGATATTGCCGTCAGGGCCGGTCGTTACTGGCGTATCGCCCACGTCTGGGACCACCGGTGGTGGGACGACCGTAACCATAACCGGCACGGGCTTCACCGGAGCAACCGCGGTCAAATTTGGGACCGTCGCCGCCGCCAGTTTCACGGTCAACTCTGATAGCTCGATTACTGCAGTTAGTCCGGCGGAGGCGTCTGCCACCGTCGACGTGACGGTGACGACGGCCAATGGCACCAGCGCCGCCTCGGCGGCGGATCAGTTCACCTTCACGGGCGGCGCTTACCATGCCATGGCGCCATCGCGCCTGCTTGACACCAGGAACAGCGGGCAGCGGCTGGCTGCCGGTGGGTCGCTCAACCTCACGGTGACCGGTGGCAATGTGCCAAGCAATGCGTCGGCCGTCGTGCTGAACGTCACCGCGACCAACACGGTCGCGCCTGGCTTCCTGACCGTCTATCCCGCTGGCGTGACGCGCCCGCTGGCGTCGAACCTCAACTGGGCGGCGGGGCAAACCGTTCCCAATCTGGTCGTAGTCGGCGTCGGCACTAATGGGCAGGTGACGCTCTACAGCAACAGCCCGACCGACGTCGTGGTCGACATCGAAGGTTACTATTCGAGCTCGACCGGGCCGGCGGGGACCTTCTTCCCGCTGACCCCGGCCCGCATCACAGACACGCGGCCCGCCAGCGGCCAGCCGAACGCGGGCGGGACGCTGGGCGCCGGTAGCACGATCGATGTCCAGGTGACGGGCGCAGGCGGCGTCCCGCTAACCGGCGTGGCCGCGGTGGCCATAAACGCCACAGTGACCGGCAACACTAAGCCCAGCTTCTTGACGGCGTACCCGACGGGGACGGCGCGGCCGCTGGCGTCCAACCTGAACTGGGTGGGCGGGCAAGTCGTGCCCAACCGGGTGATCGTGCCGGTCGGCACGGGTGGCAAGGTCACCTTCTACAACCTGCAGGGTTCGACGGACCTGGTGATCGACGTCAACGGCTACTTTGCGGATTCGACTTCCGCGACCTCTGGGTTCACCTATACGAGCCTGACGCCGGCGCGCATTCTGGATACCCGACTGGCTACCGCCGTTGGAGCGGGCGGAACCCTCGTCGTGACTGTGGCTGGCCAGGGCGGTGGTCACCGGGCAGACAGTCCCGAATCTGGTCGTGGTCAAACTCGGCTCAACCGGCAAAGTGGATGTCTTCAACCACACCGGGTCGACTGACGTGGTGATCGATGTCGTGGGCTGGTACGGGTAGTCTGGCGGCCTCCCGCTAGCTCCCGATCTGACGCTGGGCCCTCCGGATGGAGGGCCCAGTTGTAATCGGGGAGGACGTGTCCAGTGGCGAGGGTGTCCGAGACCCCCTCCCCGACCCTCCCCGCAAGCGCAAGGGGGAGGGAGAGTGATGCGCAGGGGAGCCGAGATCGCTCCTAGCCCTCCCGATCACTGAGGGAGATCGAGTGCCCGCTCGACCGACCCGTGTAAGTGCCAGCCAGGCTGTCTTGACAAGCCAGATCACGCAGGGTAGCCTCAGCGTGGGCCGGCCGTAGCCGGGGAGGAGGGTGGTCATCGGCGACGCCGATCGCGTCGTCCGATCTGGCGACAGACCTTCGGTGATGCCCATGGCACTCGCCACCGCTGACGGGGAGCTGGGCGGCGAGCGACAGCCCATGGGGACTCCAATCTTTGGCCGAGATCAGGAATTCGCGCAGCTCGCGGCCTTCCTGGATGCTATTCCGCGCGGGCCTCGGGCGCTGCTCCTGGAGGGGCAGGCCGGCGTGGGGAAGACGACCATCTGGAGATGGGCGGTGGAGCGTGCCCGGGCGGCCAATTACCGGGTCCTGTCCTGTCGCCCAGCGGAGGCTGAGACGAAGTACTCGTACGCGGCCCTTGGGGATCTCCTTGATGGTGTGGGCGAGAAGGACTGGCCGGATCTGCCAGCACCCCAGCGGCGGGCCCTAGACATCGTTCTCCTGCGGGATGACGAACAGGGAGTGAGGCTCGACCCGCGGGCCGTTGCGGCTGCAGTCCTGGCCAGCTTGCGCTCCCTTGCCCGGACCACCCCAACCCTGGTTGCGGTCGATGATGTGCAGTGGCTCGACCCGCCCTCGGCTCGCGTGCTGGAGTTCGTCGTTCGGCGCCAGCAGAGCGAGCAGATCGGCGTGCTGGCCAGTCTGAGGACCCCGAATGCCGTCGGGGTACCGCTCAATCTCGACCGGGCGCTGCCTGGCGATGCGTTCTCAAGGATTGAAGTTGGGCCGTTGAATCTTGGCGCCCTCCACCATGTTCTGCGGGCCCGGCTGGGTGCCGAGTTTCCGCGTGCTGTGCTGATCCGTCTCCACGAAACTTCCGGCGGTAACCCCTTCTACGCACTGGAAATGGCGCGGGATCTGGTGGAGCACGGCTCGGACGGGCATGCAAACGCGGTACCGATTCCTAGAAGTCTCCAGGAACTGGTCGAGCGCCGCCTCGCGCGCCTCCCACGCCACACGCAGGACGTCTTACTGACGGTGGCGGCGCTTTCCCAACCGACGCGGGCGCTGGTGCATGCGGCGGCCGCGCATCCCGAGACGGCGGAGGCTGATATCCAGCGCTCTGTTCAGCTGGGCTTGATCGAGACCGACGCCAACGCCATACGCTTCTCGCATCCGCTGCTCGCGTCCGTCCACTACTCTCGGGCGACTCCTGATCAGCGCCGGGCGCTGCACAGCCGGCTGGCCGCGGTCGTGGATGACGTCGAGGAGCGTGCGCGACATCTGGCGCTGGGGACAGCGGAACCCGACGGCAAAATTGCTGCAACTCTCGAAGATGCGGCCGGACGCGCCCGTTCTCGGGGCGCCCCCGAGGCAGCGGCGGCGTTGCTGGACGAAGCGTGCCGACTGACACCGCAAGAAGATGTGACGGCGCGCTGGAACCGAATCAAAGAGGCAGCTATGTGCCACTATCTGGCCGGCGACACTGACCGGGCGAGGATGCTGTGGGAGGAGATGGAACGCTCCGTGCCGGCTGGTCCGGCGCGAGCCTCGGCCTTGTGGCACCTCGTCGAGTTTCGGCACGCCAACCTCGATCCTGAGGAGCAGATCGACGCCATGCTGCGAGCTCTCGACGAGGCAGGCGACGATCTGGCGCTGGCGTCCGAGATCCACCACACCATCGCCCTGTCGCTGGTCTGGGGTGGTGACGCTGGGCGAGCCCAGTCCCACGCGGAGTCGGCCTTGCGGCTGGCCGAGGCTCACGGGGATCCGACGGCGGTGGCGCTGGCGAACACGGCGGCCGCCGTCGTTCGGTTTCTGGGCGGCCGTGGCCTGTCGCAAGACCTGATCGACCGAGCCATAGGCCTGGACTGGGCCACCCGCGAGCTCCCGCTCGAGAACTCTCCGCGCCTGATGTGCGGGCTAATCGTCGCGCAGATCGGAGGATCTGGAGGCGGTCCGCAGCGACTATGCCGAGGTGCACCGGCAAGCGCAAGAGGGTGGTCTGGAAGTCTCGCTGCCGATCCTCTACTTCTTCATGAGCGACCTCGAGCGTAGGGCAGGCAACTGGGATCTGGCCGTTCGCTATGCCAACGAATGCGCGAAAGCCGCAGCGCGTGCGGAGCAGGCCTTCCGCGCACCCCTGGGTCTCCTGGCGCAGGCCGAGGTGGATGTCCGGCGAGGGCATCTCGACGCGGCGCAGGCGGCAGCAACCGAGGCGTTGGCGACAGCCGAGAAGGGCCACAGTTATGTCGAGGCGCGCATCTGGGCGACCCTGGGCTTCATCGAGCTATCACGTGGCGATCCGAAGGCTGCTCACCAGTGGCTTCAGCGGGTAGTGCAGCTCGAGGAGACAGGCGGATACGACGAGCCGACCGCATTCCATTGCGACCACAACGAAATCGAGGCGCTCATTGAGATGGGCCAGCTGGATGAGGCCGCCATCCTCGTGGACCGATTGGAGCACCGAGGCCGGGTACTCGATCGGGCCTGGGCGCTTGCGATGGCCGCTCGCAGCCGTGGGCTGCTGCATGCGGCGCAGGGCGATCTCGTCTCCGCCCAGGACGCACTCGAGCGCGGGCTGGTTGCCCACGAACGCCTCGCCGACCCCTTCGAGCTCGGGCGGACGCTCCTGGCCCTGGGGAATGTTCAGCGCCGGCGACGGCAGAAGCAGGCAGCGCGGGACACTCTCCGGCGAGCTCAAGCCGTCTTCCAGGGGCTGGGTGCGGCCGGCTGGGCGGCTCGAACGGCGGATGAGATACAGCGCGCTGGTTTGCACGTGGCGGGGCGCGACCAGCTGACTCCGACCGAGGCGCGGGTCGCACAGTTGGTCAGTGCGGGGCGTACCAACCGCGAGATTGCCGGCGCCCTCTTCATCACGGTGAAGGCGGTCGAGGCGAACCTGACCCGGATCTACGCCAAGCTCGAAGTTCGATCGCGCACGGAACTCGCCCTTCGGCTGGGAGCTCGGCAAACCGCAGTCAAGAGTTAGCGGGATTTGCACGGGTTCGACGAGACCCCCACCCTGCCCTCCCCGCAAGGGGGAGGGAGACCTTAAT
>VBID01000133.1 GCA_005880615.1 Chloroflexota bacterium | reverse complement strand
CCCCCTGCTGCTCCAGTTCCTTACGCAGCCCTAGCCGGGCCAAGCCAGCAACGCATCGACCGCCGCGGTCGGCGTGGCCCGCCAGGCCGCCAGGCGGATCAGGGGTGTCACCTGCGGACCATGGAAGTCGTCGCCACCGGTGGCCAGCCATCCGTACCGCCGGGCGACCGCGGCGAAGCGATCCATCAGCATGCGGCTGCCCGGTCCGTATGGATCACTGGGATCCTGAGGATAGGTCACCTCCAACCCGGCCACCCCAGCGGCAGCGCAGGTGTCGAACGTCGCGCCCATGTCGGCAACGTGCCGGTACACCCCCGGATGGGCCAGCACTGGAACGCCCCCCGCCCCGCGGATCAATTGCACCCCCTCCTCTAGAGAGAGGTCCTGGGCCCGCGGAACGTGGGCGATCCCCCCCGGGCCCATCAAGCTGTACAGGTCCTCACGCGCGACCTCCGGCCGGGCGGCCTCGATCGCGGCGACGATGTGCGGCTTGCCCACGTTCCCACGGGCCCGACCGCGCACGTCCTCCCAGGTAATCGGATAGCCGGCCGCGGCCAGCCGTCGCACGGTCTCGACTTTCTGCGCCTCCCGAGCCTGGCTCGCCGCTTCCAGGCGTTTTCGCAGCCGGGCATCGTCGAGGCGGAACGCGTAGCCCAGCAGGTGCACTTCGATCAGGCCGCGCGGTGGGTCATCCTCAATGGACAGCTCGACACCCGGAATGATTTGAAGGCCGTGACCATCGAGCGCTCCCACGGCGTCCAGGCCCGCGAGCGTGTCGTGGTCGGTGATGGCGATGGCCGCAAACCCGGCGGCCGCGTGGGCCCTGATCACTTCGTTGGGTGCTAGCTCACCATCACTGAAGATGGTGTGCAGGTGCAGGTTGGCGAACCCCTCCGGCATGGCGGCATTCTAAGCCCGGATCCACCGGGCGGACGACGCAGATTGGGATGCGGGGCGAGATGAGCCGAAGGCGGCGACGAGCACGCGAAGGCGCGCACCCGTCGGTGCGTAACTGAGCGCGCGCAGGAGCCAACGCACGGATCGCTCGCATCCGCGCCCAAGATGCAAGTTCGTTTCGGTGGATCCGGGCTAAGCCCGAGTCCGGACTCAGCCGCAGGGAAACGAGAGTCCCACCTTCGCAAGGCCATCCCCCGCACGGCGGAAGAAGAGTAAGGGAGGCAGAACCGTGCTATACAAGACGGCGAATGCCCGCGGCCCCGGCGATCGGCCTCCTTCGACGCAAGCTGGTGGCCAGCCTTTCGCGACCAATCCCGGAAGTCGTCGACCTGGCGCTGGAGTGCACCACGCAGGCGCTGTCGGTGCGGGCCGCCGTACTGGCTCGCCGCGATGGCGCCAGCCTCGAAGTCCTCGATTCGCACACGCGCAGCGGCGATCCGATCCCCAGCGGTACCCGGATCCGCGCCGAGGACGTCCAAGCGGCGCCGATCGCCTTTTCCGACGGGCACGAGTACGGCGTCCTGGGGGTGCTCACCGAGCCGAAGCGGCCGCTCAGCGAGGCCGAGTCGGACTGGCTGAGCGTGGCCGCGGCCCTGCTGGCCGGCCGCATCGAGGCTGGGGACGCGGCCGGCCGCCCGGATCTGGGCGGGCGAGCAGCCAGCGACAGCTCCAGCGATACGGTGATGCGAATGGCCACCACGGAACTGCAGGAGCCGCTGGCCGTGTTGCGCGGCTACACTGACATGCTCACCCGGCAAGAGGTGCCTGCCGACCAGTTGCCCCTGGTCGCCCGCCGCCTGGTGACCCAATCGCAAGCCATGCTCAGGGTGGTCGACCACCTGGTCCTGCTGGCGCGACTCCCCCTCCAGCTCTCATTCACGGTGCGGGTTTCGCTTCAGGCTTTGGCCCAGGCCGCGGCCGATGCGATCCGGGAGCAAGCGGACGCGAACCAGCTCGAAGTGCGCGTGCAGCTGGATGCCGATGGCGAGGTCTGGGGCGACCCGGTGTTGCTCCAGGCCGCGCTCAACGAGATGCTGCAGAACGTGTTCGTCCATGCGGCGTCGGCCACCACGGTGCAGCTCCGCCTGCGGCAGTCCGCGCGTGACCGTTTCCAGCTGATCGTCAAGGACGATGGCCCTGGGATTTCGGCCGCCGACCTGGGGGAGCTGTTTGGCCCACTCAGCCAGCCCGGCGGGCGCCGGCTAAGCCGGGGGCTGGGCCTGTACTTGGTGCGGCAGGTGGCTCTAGCCCACGGCGGAAGCGCCTGGGCGAACAGCCTGGAAGGGAAGGGCACCACCTTCTATCTGGAGCTGCCGGCAGCCTCACCCGACGGTCGGGCCGCCCGAGCCTCCCTCTCGAACGACCAGGCCTCGGCCGGGTAGCCCGCCATCCCCCCGCATCTGCGCAAGACAAGCCCCGGGCCCACCACCCGGTGCGACGAGGCGCCGCCGGCGGCCCTCCTCCAGGGCATCGACGAGTTCAACCAGCAGCTGTACTTCGAGTGCCACGAGACGCTGGAAGCGATCTGGATCACGGAGCCAGACCCGGTCCGCTACCTGTATCAGGGCATCCTGCTGGTGGGAGTCGGCCTCTATCACTGGCGCCGCCGCAACCGGCGGGGCGCGATGGCCAAGCTGTCCCAGGGCGTCGACAAGCTGCAATGGTTTCGGCCCGCCTGCCTCACCATCGACGTGGACCGCCTGATCCGCGAAGCTGAAGCCTACCGAGCCCAGCTGATCGCATCCAGTCCGGATCAGCTGCCGCCTTTCCCCCCGCCAAACCTCCCTCGCGTTCATCTGGTCGGTGCCCGGCCGCAACCGAGCGGCGATCCGGCTGTGACACAGCCGCGACATCCGACCGAATAACGCTCCGCTGGCGGGCGTTCTTATTCAGTGGACCGAGATCCATATCCAAATGGACCGAGATCCATCTCTCATAGGAGGTCTTAATGAAGCGACAGATTCTTACCGGGTTGGCGGTGGCCGGCGCTCTGACCCTGTGGGTCGGCAGCTCCGCGGTTGCCAACGAAGACCCGGCCGAGACGCTGCTCCAGCGGGCCGAGGCCGTTGCCGCTACGGCCAGCGACACCGTGAGCACGTGCGCCGAAGCGCAGATCACGAAGCTGGAAGCAACGGCCAAGCCCGCGAACGTCGATGCGGACGCCTGGGAACAGGCCGTTGAAACCGCGAACGAAACGGTCTTGAGCAAGGCCGAGGCCGCGCAGGCGGCGATCCAGGCGAAGCTGGACACGTTTGCCGAGGCGGTCGAGGCGGCAGACGAGGACGACGCAACCCTGCCGACTGAAGCCGACTTGACTCAGCTCCAGACCGACGTCACGGCGATTGCGACGGCTGCCTGCCACGACATCAACAGCGTCGCGATCGTGACGCCGACGACCACGCCGACCGACACCGAGAACGACAACGAGAAGAGTGACACCGGCGACAGCGAGACCAGCGACAAGTCGAGCGACTAAGCAGCGAGTCCATCCAACGAAGAGGCCCCCGATGGGGCCTCTTTCGTTTTTGTGGACCGGTTCTTCAGCTACGCGGCCACCACCAGCCGCAATTGTCCGAGCAGCACGGCGGCCTCGGCCAGGCCGTAGTTCACGGCCACCGAATGGCCCTCCCGATCGAGGAGCACGGTGGCCGGCACACTCTCCACCCCGAAGCGAGCCGCCAGCGGCTGCTCCCGGGCAGCCTGGACCTCGTGCACGCGCCATCCGCCAACCTGCCGGCCGACATCCTGCAGGATCTCTTTCTGACGGGTGCAGTCGGTACAGAGCGACCCGGTGAAGAGGAGGACGGTGGTCTGGCCGCCGGCCAGGCCGGGCAGCGGAGCGCCAGCGATGGCCCGGCGGCGGCGCCAGTCGCGCCAGGTGGCGAGGCCGGCCCGACCGGCGACCACGCCCACGGCGACGGCGCCGACCACGCCCACTCGGAGCGCCAGATCGAGCACCGGACCGGTCATCCCTTCACTACTCCCCACCGCTCAAGGCGGTAATAAATCTGGCAGCCCAGTCAAAAGCCGAAGGCCAGGTTGACGAACGCGAGCAAGAGGACGATCCAGGCCAGGGCCCATCCCACGATAGGAAGGGCCAGTGCGAAGGCCAGCGAGGCCAGCAGCAGGAAGACGCCGCCCAGGGTCTGGGCAAAGCTGTGCGGCCGCGGGCTTTCTTCGACCGGCCGCGGTCGGAGCAGCCCGGCGGGGCGCAGGACGGCCAGGTACACCTGCCGGAAGAGGGCGGCCCGGGGCTCGATCGCGCCCACCAGCATCACCAGTGCCAGCACCGGCAGCGCCCACCACAGGGCCGGCCACAGAGCGCTGAGCAGAAACGCCAGCAGCACCGTCAGCACGATGCCTGCCTGGTTGACCTTGAGCGCCGTGCGGTCGATCACTGGGGGCCTCCCGACGTTCTTGACTATGGCGATCACCATAGTCAGGTATCTAGCGTAGCAAGCCCAGCGGCCGAACTCAAGGCGGAAGCTGCTCGGGTGCGGTTACGGGCCCGGCCACCCGGGCACTCCGGCCGGACGGTCCACCCGACTCGAGCTGCAGCCCGAGGAGGCCGGCCGCCACCGGCCAGCCGGGATCGGTGCTCCGCACCAGCTCGGCCAGCCGCTCCAGCGCGGCGGGCGTGTTGAGGTCGTCTTCCAGGGCTGCGAGGACCTCGCCTGAACGGCCCGAGCTACCGTCGGACGGCGGGGCGGCTCCCGACCGAAGCTGCGCCGTCCACTCGGCGGCGGCCATCATCTGATCCTCGGTGTACTCCCAGGACTCCCGATAGTGCTGACTTAGCAGGAGGACGCGGATGCTGTCGGCGTCGAAGCGGCCCAGGAGGTCGCGGACCAGAACCAGGTTCTTCAGGGACTTGCTCATCTTCTCGCCCCGGTAGCGGACCATGCCGATGTGCGTCCAGGTCCGCGCAAACGGTCGCACGCCGGTAGCCGCCTCCGACTGCGCGATCTCGCTCTCGTGATGGGGAAAGATCAGGTCTTCCCCACCGCCATGGATGTCGACCTGGGGACCGAGATGCTCGAGGGCCATCGCTGAGCATTCGATGTGCCAGCCCGGCCGGCCGGCGCCCCAGGGACTGTCCCAGGTCGGCTCGTCGGCGAGACTCTGCTGCCAGAGCAGAAAGTCGAGCGGATCCTCCTTGCGCGGATCCGACGGATCGCCGCCCCGCTCCCGCGACCAGACGATCATCTGCTCACGCGAGGCGTGGCTCAGCCGTCCGTACTCCGGAAAGCTCGCCACCCGGTAATAGAGGTTGCCCTCGCGGGCGTAGGCGTGCCCGGATGCCTCCAGCCGCCCGGCCATGGCGATGATCTGCGGCACCGTCTGGCTGGCGTACGGAAAGACGTCCGGGGGCAGGACGTGCAGGTCGCGCATATCCTGCCTGTAGAGGCGGGTCTCCTTGGTCGCCAGCTGGTCCCAGGAAATCTTGAGCTGGCGGGCCCGCTTCATAATGTCGTCGTCGATGTCCGTGACGTTCTGGACATAGCGCACCGAGCGGCCGCCCGCCCGAAGGGCCCGGACCAGGACGTCGAACATCACGTAGGTGAAGGCGTGACCGAGATGGGTGGTGTCGTAGGGCGTGATGCCGCACACGTACACCCCAATCGCCGATCCCGCAACCGAGTCCAACCGCCCGGTCTCCGTATTGCGCAGCCGCATCAGCGCCACTGTAGTCGAGTACCCGGAAGTTCGTTGGTCTCTCAGCCGTTGCACCTGGGATGGTCCTGCCGCGCGGCCGCCTGGAGCGGGCCACGTTGGGCGTGGTGGTTCTCCTGCTGGTGGGCAGCCTGGGGATGCTCACGCCCAGCATCCGCGGCCTAATTTCGCCAGCGCCGTCCCCACCGCCCACCCCCACCCCAACCCCCCCGGCGCCTCAGGGCGTGCTGTTCGCCGACGAGCTGGACCGGGCTCTGCAGAGCGTGGTGACCCTGGTGGTCTTGAACGATAGTGGCCTCACTTTCGGCACCGCGGTGGCCATCGACAACAAAGGTTATCTGCTGACCTCCGCGCAGCTGCTTCAGTCCGCCCGAGCCGCCCGGGTGGTGGACAACACCGGAGGCATGCATGCCGTCACGGTGATCGGCATTGACCCCGCCCATGGCATCGCGCTGGTGCGGAGTGCGGTCGTGTCCGCGGTGCCCCTCCCGTTCGGTTCCACCAGCAGCCTGCAGACGCACGATCCGGTCTCCGTGCTGGCCAGCCCGAAGAACGACTCCCTGCCGTCCAGCCTGCCAGGCGCGGTGACGATGGTCGCCACCTCGACCACCGTGGACGGCGCCCCGGTGGCGCCCCTCTTCCAGCTGCACGCCGACCTGCAGACCGGCAACGCCGGCAGCCCGGTGGTGGGCTACGGCGGCAAGCTCCTGGGGATCATCCTGCCCGGCCCGCGACTGCCGGCCATCAACCCCATGGCGGCACCCATCGAGTCAGCCCAGACGGACCTGCTCGCGTGGCACGGCGTTTCGGGGACGGCCCTGCCATTGGCCGACCTTCCCCCCGGCCTGCTGCTGCGGGGCAGCGGAGAAGCCAGCCCCAACCCCTCCGCGGCGGCGTCCGCATCGCTCTCCGGTGTCCAGCCCGCGCAGGCGAAAGCCGGGCAAGACACCACCCTCGTGATCCAGGGATCGGGGTTTGTGGGGGGCGCCGCCGCGTCGGTCCACTTCACGCCCCTCTCCGGCGGCACCGGTGCCTTCGACGGTCGCAATGTGGCCGTTAACAGCGCCACCACCATCGCCTGCCTGGTGCCCGGGGGTCAGCGGGTGCAGGACTACGCGGTCAGCGTGACCAATGGCGATGGCACTCCCGTGGGTGGGACCGTCGCGTTCACCATCATCCCCTAACCTTATTGCGTGACCGCGCCCGGGCGGGCGTCGCCGCTCCTCATCGTGCTCAGTGCCCTGTTCGTCACGGTCCTTCTGACGTCGAATCTGATCGCCGTCAAGCTGGTCGCGTTTGGCCCCTGGATCCTGCCGGCCGCGGTGATCGTGTTTCCGCTCTCGTACCTGTTTGGCGATGTGCTGACCGAGGTCTACGGCTATGCCGTCGCCCGTCGCGTGATCTGGCTGGGCTTCGCCTGCAACCTGGTGTTTGTGCTGTTCATCTCGCTGGCCGGGGCGCTGCCTGGCGCTCCGTTCTGGCAGGTCGCCGACCAGGCGGCCTACAACCGCATCCTCGGCTTTACCCCGCGCTTGCTGGCGGCGTCGTTTGTCGCCTACCTGGCCGGCGAGTTCCTCAACTCGTTCGTCATGGCGCGGCTCAAAATCCTGACCTCGGGACGGCGGCTGTGGACCCGCACCATCAGCTCGACCGTCCTGGGACAGGCTCTTGACTCCGCCATATTCATCACCGGTGCGTTCGTGGGCATTCTGCCCGCCAGCCTGCTGCTCCGCACCATCGCTACCCAGTGGGCCTTCAAGAGCCTGTACGAGATTGTCGCCACGCCGCTGACCTATGCGGTCGTCGGTTTCCTCAAGCGGGCCGAGCGGCAGGACCCCTTCGATCTCAAGACCGACTTCAATCCGTTCACGCTGGCGGACTAGATCCCGATTCGGGCTCAGGCGCTCAGCTAGCGCTCGACGCCCTGGCGCAAGCCCTCGACGTTCAGGATCAAACCAGGCAGCAGGTCAGCGAACAGGCGGGCCACCTGCACCAGGTTGTCCAGCTCGGCGGCGGGGACCCCCTCACGCCGAAGGATATCGCGGGAGATGGTCACCGGCTCCTCCAGCCGGTCGGCGGCCGCATCCCCGGAATCGGCCAGGGCATCGCGCGCCAGCTGGAAGGGCGACGACAGAATGGCGCCCTTCAAGTCTTCCCAGGCGTGGTGGAAATACTCAGGCCAGCGGGCCAGCGCCCGGTAATCGGTGTTGACCACCGGCAACCCCAGGGTCTGCTGAATGTCCCGGAAGATGGGCGCCACCGGAGCCGGCGGATGACCCGGGTCGACCAGGTCGATCCGCCGGTGGCGGATGTGCTCCTCACCCGGAGGCGGCCTCTCCGGCCGCAGATCAGTGTCCTCTGACGGTCCCTGGGGGCGGAGCCCCTCCAGGCTTCGACTGACCGCGCGGGCGCAGATCAGCAGCTTGGGGTTGCCGAAATTGAAGGTCTCACAGACCATTCGGATCACGTGCGGGTCCCCACCCCAGCCCTCCACCTGGGAGCGGTCGTAGCCCAGCCGATACAGGTCGCTCATGGCCGCCGTCGCCTGCTCCCGAAGCTGCCTGGCATCGGCGCGGAACTCGAGGGTGACCACATTGGGCTTCAGCTCGGCCCAGGCCAGCCGCAGGAACGGCGGATACATGGCGTACCCCTGGAAGATGGCCGCCGTCCAGGGGATCCCCAGGAGATCCCTGGTCTCTTCGTAGATGGCGGCGACATCCGGCGGGGCGCTGTCCTCCGTGACCAGCTGGAGGCGGGGCAGCGTCCCGGTGCGGGACTGGCTCATGTCCGTCCACCCTACCCCGCGGGCTGGCTCGCCGGCAACTCGGGCATGGCCCAGCAATTTTCGCCCCGCCGCCCCGTCACACAGGGCGATGGCCAAAGCGCAGTTCCACCGCGGCGGACTGCTGGCAATCAGTGCCGCCGTGCTGATCGTGACCTTCGCCAGCGGCTACGCCCTGGGCCACGGCACCACCCACCAGGCCTCCGCCGGCGCCGGGGCTTGCACCTGGACGACTTTCCCTTCGTATCCCAACGTCACGGCTCTCCCGCGCCCAGCCAACGCTGGCGTGGCATATCGGACCTTCGCCCCGGCTAGCCGGGTAGCGCGCTTTTACCAGGCCGGGGCCGGCCAGACCGCCTGGACGTTCGTCCCCACCCAGGATGGCGGACCGACCTGGGTCTTCCACTTCACCGAAAACAGCGGCTGCCACGGCATCCTCACCGTTCAGGCGGACCAGGCCGGCGGCACGGTCGTAGAAGCGAACCCGACGTCAACAGCTGACTGATACAGTGGGTCCCGTGAAGTACGGGGCCAACATGATTGCCGAGTCGGCGTTGGAGGCCGTGCCCAACCCGAACCCGGAGCGCGATTATGAGATCGACCTGTCGATCCCCGAATTTACGTGTCTCTGCCCGCGGTCCAACTTCCCCGACTTCGCCACGATCCGCATTCACTACGTCCCGGACCAATCCATCGTCGAGCTCAAGTCGCTGAAGCTCTACATCAACCAGTTCCGCGACCAGGAACTGTTCCACGAGCAAGCCGTCAACCGGATCCTGGATGACCTGGTGGCGCTGATCCAGCCGCGCCTCATGGAAGTGGTGGGCGACTTCAATGTCCGTGGCAACATCAAGACGGTCGTCACCGCCCGCCACTTGGGACGACTGGCCTCCCCCAACGGCGCCTAACTGATGTCGTGGCCGTGCCTGGCCATTTTCGTCCTCATGGCCGAGGGTGTGATCGCCTACTACCGCGAGCAGGTCACCCTGACCCTGCACAGCGCACAGCGCTGAATACAATAGGAGCGACGGGTCCGCCCGATCACGGATCTTTTGTGCCCAGGAGTCGCCATGAAGCTTGACCAGCGCCCGACCGAGACCGCCAGGGTGCTCTCGGACAAGTCCACGCTACTCAAGCTCTACCGGGAGATGCTCCTGATCCGGCGCTTCGAGGAAAAAACGGCCGAGATGTACCAGATGGCCAAGATCGGCGGCTTCTGTCATCTCAATATCGGCGAAGAGGCCACCATCGTCGGCACCGTCTCCGCACTGCGGAAGGAGGACTACGTCTACAGCAACTACCGCGAGCACGGCCACGCCATCGCCAAGGGGGTCGATGCCAAGGCCATCATGGCTGAGCTGTTTGGCAAGGAGACGGGCACCTCGCATGGGCGGGGCGGCTCGATGCACCTCTTCGATCACGACCGTCGCTTCTTCGGTGGCTATGCCATCGTGGGCGAAGCGCTGCCGCTCGCCTGCGGCACGGGTTACGCCATTCGCTACCAGGACAAGCCCGAAGTCGTGATGAGCATGTTCGGCGACGGCGCCACCAACATCGGCGCCTTCCACGAATCGCTGAACGTGGCCAAGCTGTGGAAGCTGCCGGTGGTGTTCGTGATCATCAACAACCAGTACGGCATGGGGACCGCCGTGTCGCGCGCCTCGGCCGTCACCGAACTCTGGAAGAAGGCACTCGCCTACGACATGACCGGGGAGCGGGTCGACGGCATGGACGTGCTGGCCGTCCGCCAGGTCACCGATCGCTTGGTGGCCCAGGCCCGCGATCAGCACGAACCCAGCCTGCTGGAGTGCGTCACCTATCGCTACCGCGGCCACTCCATGTCCGACCCGGACACGTACCGGGGCAAGCAAGAGGTCACGGAGTGGAAGGAACGCGACTCCATCCTCAAGTTCGGCGAGTACCTGAAGCGCGAACGGCTGGCCAGCGATAGGGACCTGGAAGCAATGGACGTAGAGGTCATGGCGGAGGTCGACGCGGCCGTCAAATTCGCCGACGAGAGCCCGGAGCCCGATCCGAAGGATCTGTTCCGCGACGTCTACGCCGACGAGGCGGCCAGCTAGCGATGCCCATCCTGTCCATTCGGGACGCCCTCAACCAGGCTCTTCGCGAGGAGATGCAGCGCGATCCGAACGTCTTCCTGCTGGGCGAGGACATCGGCCTGTACGACGGCAGCTTCAAGGTCACCCGCGGGCTGATGAAGGAGTTCGGAGAGAAGCGGGTGCTGGACACCCCCATCGCCGAGGAGATCATCGTGGGCACCGCCATCGGGGCGGCCATGGCGGGGCTCCGGCCGGTGGCCGAGATGATGACCGTCAACTTCATCATGGTGGCGATGGACCAGGTGGTGAATGCCGCGGCCCACATCCGGTACATGTTTGGCGGCGGGATCAAGGTCCCCATCGTGATCCGGACCCCCGGCGGTGGCGGCCATCAGCTGGCGGCCCAGCACTCACACAGCCACGAGAACTGGTTTGCCCATGTGCCCGGCCTCAAGGTGGTCGCCCCGGGCACCCCGGCCGATGCCAAGGGCATGCTGAAGTCCGCCATCCGAGACGACAACCCGGTCATGTTCGTCGAGAACGAGGGCACCTACGCGGTCAAGGGCGAGGTCCCGGACGGCGAGCACCTGGTGCCGCTGGATAAGAACGAGGTCAAGCGCCCGGGCGACGACGTCACCATTTGCGCCCACTCCCGCATGCTGCTGGTGGCCCTGGACGCGGCCAAAGACCTGGAGCAGCTGGGCATCAGCGCCGAAGTGGTCGACATGCGGGCGCTGCGGCCGCTCGACATGGCGCCGGTCATCGAGTCGGTGCGAAAAACCGGACATGCCATCACCGTGGAGGAGGGCTGGCGTTCGTTCGGCGTCGGAGCCGAGATCGCGGCGCGCATCTACGAAGAGGCCTTCGACGACCTGGATGCCCCGGTCGCCCGGATCGCCGGAGCCGAGGTCCCGACCCCCTACAACAAGCGGCTGGAGAAGCTCGCCTTCCCGGCCAAGGCCGACGTCATCGTGACTGCCAGAGCCCTGCTCGGGAAGAATTAGGCCTCCCCATGCCAGACGTGCAGATGCCGCGGCTCTCGGACTCGATGGAGACCGGCAAGATCATCCGCTGGCTGAAGAAGGAAGGCGATCAGGTCAAGAAGGGCGAGCCCCTGGTCGAGATCGAAAGCGACAAGGCCAACATCGAGGTGGAGGCCTACGCCTCCGGCAAGCTGAGCAAGATCGCGGTCAAGGAGGGCGACAGCGCCCCCATCGGGGCGGTCATCGCCACCATCGGGGAGGCCAGCCCCGGCGCCACCCCGGCCGCGGAGCCGGCGACCCAGGCCGCGAAACCTGCGGCGCAGCCCACTTCGGCGGAGGCCCACGTACAGCGAGCCGAGAAGGCCTCTGCCACAGCACGACCCGTCGAAGCCGAGGCTTCGGGCGGCGAGCAATACCCGCAGGGCGCGCCCGACGACCGGATCGAGGCGGGCGCTGCGTCAGCCGCGGCGCTGGCGATGCTGCGGCGGCAGGCCCCGGCCCCATCCGACGGCGGCCGGGTGAAAGCGTCTCCGGTGGCCCGCCGGGTGGCGGAAGAGCGGGGCATCGACCTCAGCCGGCTGGAGGGCACCGGTCCTGGAGGACGCATCACGCGCGAGGACGTGGAGGCCGCCGGGCAACTTGGTGCATCGGCTGCCGCGGCCCCCGCTGCCGCCCGACCGGCCGCAGTGCCGGCAACGGCGCGGCCGACTGAGGAGGTCGAGGTCATCGAGCTCTCCAAGCTGCAGGCCACGGTCGCCGCCCGGCTCAGCCAGAGCATGTTCTCGGCGCCCCACTTCTATGTGACCTCCGAGATCGGGATGGACGATGCCGTCCGCTTCCGCGACATGTTCAACCAGGCGGTCGAGAAGGCGGACGCCATCAGCTTTAACGACCTGGTGATCAGGGCCGTTGCGCTGGCGCTCACCAAGTTCCCCGAGGTCAATGCTTCGTGGGCGGACGGCCGCATCGAGCGCAAGCGCGACATCAACATCGGCATCGCCGTGGCCATGCCGGATGGCTTGATCGTCCCGGTCCTCCGCAACGCCGACCAGAAAGCGCTCAAAGACATCGCGCACGAAAGCAAGGCCCTCGCCGAGAGAGCCCGAGCGCGTCGGGCCGGGCCCCAGGATCTACAGGGCAATACCTTCACCGTCTCCAATCTCGGCATGTACGACGTCGACCAGTTCACGGCGATCATCAATCCGCCCGACTCGGGCATCCTGGCCGTGGGCTCCATCCTGGACAAGCCGGTCGTGAAGGATGATCAGGTCGTGCCCGCCAAGCGCATGCGCGTGACCCTCTCGGTCGACCACCGCGTGTTCTACGGCGCGACGGCCGCCCAGTTCCTCCAGGAAGTCAAGCGGCTCCTGGAGAACCCGATGACCCTGGCCCTCTAACCACGAGCATCGCCGCGGTAGCGGCGAACACCACGTCCGCGGCCAGCGGGACCCAGACCGGACCACCGAAGGGAACCGGAAGCAGGAAATAGATGTCGGGACTGAGGAGGGATGGCGGCCACCCCGTCATGATCCGGAGTGACGCGTAGTAGCTTGCGTCCCACACGGCAAAGGTCCACAGTAGGGCGGCCAGCCGCCTGGGCCAGATCCTCCCCGCCAGCACGGCAACCGTCCCGAGCATGACCATGGTTGCCACCTCCCGCGTGGCTTCGATGCCCCAGGGAAAGGAGCGCAGTACCTCCGGGGGAATGGTGCCGGTCCCGTGCACATCACCGAGCGCAAGGCGGATGTAGTAGACGACGACCGCCTCGAGGTGGCCCATGGCGACCGCGAAGAGGGCCAGGATGAGAGCGCGCACGATCGCGCGATCGGTGAGGCGTTCAGTGAGCGATCGAGTCGTGGCCGCGGATGGTCGACGGGACGTCACTGTGATTCAAGTATGGGATGGCCACCATCCCCGGTGGCGGGCTCCAGATGGCCGTGAGCCTCGCCAACCGGCGCGGTAGTTGCGAGACCCCCCCACCCCGACCCTCCCCCGGCAAGGAGGGAGGGAGGTAAATCGTGGTGGCTTAGACCGCGCGCTTGCGCGGCGCCACCGAGGCCGTTGCCTTGGGCATCTGCAGGACCCCGTAAATGCGGGCCGCCGCGCCGATGCCAAGGATCAGGAAGATGGCCGCGGTGACGAACAGGGCGATAAACGCAATCCGGTTCGACACGAACACCGTCAGGTACAGCACCGCCGCCACTGCCCAGAAGGCGGCCACGGCGGCAGCCAGGCGGGCCCAGGTCGGCACCGACGTCCGGTAGCGCATGTCGGTCCCCAGCTTGAAGGGGAGCCGCGCCGACCAGGCCGGTTTGATCGCCCAGGCCCAGGCCAGCATCGCCCAGAATGCGACGTTCAGGATCGAAAAGACGCTCAGGACGACACGGAGAAGAGTCATCACCCACAAGAACGTGGTCCCCGGCCGCACCTTGCGGCGATTTGGGATGGATCGTCAGCGCCAGCTCTGGGGTGGCCCGACGATGGGCTCGAGCAGTCCCCGAATTTCACCCGGTGTGGGCTTCCGGCCCAGCTTTGCCTTGCTGAACACGAGCTGCCCGTCGAGGCTCACCTCGAAGCGGCCCTTGGTCCCCGCCCGGAGTCCCACCTCTTCCATCACGGGCGCCCAGTACCCGAGAATCTCTGCGGCCAGGCTCACGGCCTGGTCCAGGTAGTTTCAGGGGACGCAGTACTCGATGGTGACCCGGTGCGTGGGTTTGATCATCCCTTCACGGTAACGGAGCGGCGTTCCGCCTGCCCCCGCAGCGCTCGCAACAGGTGTTCAACAGGGCTGGCAATTCCGTATTGATCGGTCAATTGATCCAGGCGTCTGGGGTCCGCGGGAATGGCGGCCAGCTCCCCACGCGGGCTGGGCACCGGGGCTCGGTCCACGGGGACGCCGGCCTGCCTGGCTCGGGCCACGTAGGCGATGGCGTTGGCATCCAGCCGGCCGGAGGCAATCAGCCCATCCAGGCTCCCGTAGCGCCGCAGTAGCTGGGCGGCCGTCTTCTCCCCGATCCCACTGACGCCCGGCAGCCCATCGGAGGGGTCGCCCCGCAGCACGGCGAATTCGCCGTATGCCCGGCCGGGGATCGCGTAACGGCGTTCGATCTCGGCCTCGTCGACCACCTGGATCTTGCCGATCCCCTGCTGGGTGTATAGGACCCGCACCTCCGGATCCCGCACCAGGGCAAAGAGATCCCGGTCGCCGGTCACGATTTCGACCGTGCCGCTGACTTTGGGAAGCAGGGAAGCGATCACGTCCTCCGCCTCGAATCCCTCGGCGCCCATGGTCTCCACGCCGATGGCCTCCAGGACTCCCTCGATGATGGTCACTTGGGGGATCAGCTCGAGAGGGATGGGGGCGACCACCCGGTGGGCCTTATAGGAAGGAATCAGGGCTACCCGGAAAGCTGGCCGCCAGTCTTCGTCGGTGGCCACCACCACCGCCCCCGGCCGCCGGTCGATGATCAGCCGGCCCATCATGTCGAGGAAGCCGCGCACCGCGTTGACCGGCTCGCCCTTGGGCGAGCGCACCGTGACCGGGATCCCGAAAAAAGCCCGGAACATGAGACTGGAGCCGTCCACCAGCATCCAGTCGGCAGCCATCTCAGGATCTTACGGAACGAGCCCACCGCCAGGGGTACCGGCGGGCTCGATTGGTTCGTTTCAGCGATGAGGGGTCAGCCGGTCGCGGCGGCCGCCTCTTTCGTGACGGCAGCCTGGGCGGGCGACGCCTCGATCGACAGGTCAATCGTGACCTCGTCGCCGACCAGCCAGCCGCCAGTCTCCAGAGCCGCGTTCCAGGTGAGGTTGAAATCCTTCCGGTTCACCTTGGTCTCAGCGGTGAAGCTGGCCGTGCGCTGACCCCAGGGATTCTGGGCCGCGCCGTGGAAGACCGTGTCCAGCACCACCTCGCGGGTCACGCCCTTGATGGTGAGGTCGCCGATGACCTTGAAGCTCGACGGGTCCTCGCCTTCAATGCGGGTGCTGGTGAAGGTGATGTTCGGGTATTTCTCGACCTCGAACATGGTCACGTCGCCGGAGCGCAGATGATCGTCCCGCTGGGTGACCCCGGTGTTGATGCTGCGCGCATCCAGCGTGACCGCGACTTGGGCGTGGGTCCAGTCCGACTCGTCGCCCTCGATCATGCCGGCAACCACGCCGACGGTGCCGCGCACCTTGCTCATCATGTGACGAATGGTGAAGGTCGCGGCGCTGTGCTTCGTATCAATTTGCCACGTACTCATCAATCTGGAACCTCCGGGAGTAGAATCTGAAGTGTTACACCGTGCAATAGTTGACTGAGCAACTTTATTCCCGACCCGGTTCCCGCCCCGACCGGAGGCCCCGCCTCCAGCCCAACGAGCTGCGCGCCTGGAAGGCCTTCCTGAACGCCCAGGCCAGCGTCCTCCGCGAGCTGGAAGCCGACCTGGTCGGCCAGGAACGGCTGACCCTGGCCGAGTACGACGTCCTGGTGCAGTTGGCGCTCGCCCCCAGGCAAGAGCTCCGAATGACCGACCTCTGGGAGCAGGTCCGGCTCAGCCGGAGCGGGATCACCCGGTTGGTGGACCGCCTCGCCCGCAGAGGCCTTACCGGCCGGCGCCCCTGCCCCACCGATCGACGGGTGACCTATGCCGTCCTGACGGCGGCCGGCCGGGAACGGCTGCGGCGCGCCACCCCGACCCACCTGCAAGGCGTTCGGGGCTACTTCATCGCCCGCCTGGAACCCGACCAATTGGAGCGGTTCACTCGGTCGCTCGAGGCCCTGGCCAGCCGGTAACGGGTTCTAGGCCGTCCTCGGCCGCCGCTCACTCGGACCGCGTCGGGCTAAGCCCGAATCCACCGAATCGAGCTGGCATCTCGGGCGCGGATGTGGCCGATCCGGGCGTCGTCTCCTGCGCGCGGTCGGTCACGCATCAACGGATGCGCTCCCTCCCGTGCTCGTCGTCTCCTTCGGCTCGGCTCACCCCACATCCCGATCTGCGTCGCCCGATCGGCGGATCCGGGCTATCTGGAATGGCGCATCCAGGACCAGGAGCGCCACCACCGCGGCGGCCACGCCGGTCACGATGTACCAGGGCCAGGGTCCCATCAGAGTGAGGAGACTGCCGCCCGGCGGGATGTGGCGGAGGTATAGGTAATTGCCCCCGGTGACCACATCGATGGTGGCCACGCTAGCGGCGAAGCCAAGGGTGAGGAAGAAGATCCTCGGCACCGAGCCGGCGCGCGGTTGAAGTCCGAAGCCGATCACGAGAAAGAGCCCGGCCAGTACGACGGTTCCATGGGTCACATAGAACTGGAGGTAGGGATAGCTGGGAAAGTGGTCCGCCAGGTCCGGGGTGAGCAGAGCCTGCAGCGTCCCGCCCAGTCCCCAGAAGTACGCCACCTCGACCAGAAGCGGCTTCCGCCACCAGAGGGCGGCCGCGGCTACAAAGCCACCCACATCGCAGAGCTGCACCGGAAGCGCGATGGCCGGCGACCAGCGCCCCTGCAGCAAGAGATACGGCTGCCAGCTCAGCAACGCGACGACGATGATGACCGCCAGGGCCCTGGCGACCACGTCCTGCCAGCTTCCGGGCCAGCGGCGGGCGGCGGCACAGAGCCCCCCAGCCACCACGAGCAGCGCTGCCAGCGGCACCAGATGTTCGGCGTTCAGCCAGCCCACCGGCCCTTTATACGCGCCCGCCCAACCGGGCTCAGTCTTCGGGGCCGACCGTGTCGCGAAGCCGGTTGATCTCCGCCGTGATGCGGTCCGGCGTAACGTCCTTCGCCTTGAAGACCGCCGCCGCGGCCCCGTCAGCCTCGGTCACCAGCCCCATCAGGAGATGTCCTGTCCCAACGTGGCGATGGTTCCACTCGCTGGCGAGACGGAAGGCGCTCTCGATCACCTGCTTGGTCCGCGACGTCGGAATCAGCCGCTGAATCGGCGATTTTTGCGGCGGCGACTCGACCTGGGCCTCCACCGTTTCCGCATCGATCGCAAGCGCAGGCAGCACTGTGGCGGCGAAGCCCGACTTGACCCGGAGCAGGCCCAGAAGCAGGTGCTCCGGGCCGATGTAACCGTGGCCATGCTTTTCGGCCTCCTCCTGCGTCAACAAGAGGGCTTCCTTGGCCTGGACGCTAAAGCGATCGAAGGGGAAGGTGCCCTTGCGCAGTCCCAGTGGGACCAAGTTCTTCGCCCACACCTGCGCTTTGCCGGGGGGAAACGGCATTCCCGTGGCTGCCGCTTCGGTCCGATGGGCATCCAGCCACTCCAGGCAGGCCACCACCACGATCGAGTTGATGGGCAGGCCGGTCAGCTCGCCGGCCTCCTCCAGCCGCTGGTAGATGGATTCGGAAAAGCGGATGGTAGTGGCTCGCTCGCCTGCCATTCTGCCATCATTTTGCCATCGTTTTGACGGCTGTCAAGCCGCGCACTAGACTCAGCTTCGTGCCCGCCAAGGGGACCCTATACCGCAGCACGCCAGCGGACAGTTGGTCCTGGATCAAGATCGACGTCCCCACCCGGCTGGTCCCCCTGACGGTCGCGCCGATCCTCTACCTGTGGCTACGCCACCGGCCGGCCACTGACTTCGGCCTGACGTTTTCTCATGCGGGGCGCGACCTCCTGCTGGCCGTGCCACTTGGGCTGACGGCGTTCGCCATCGCGGCGGTCTTCCATGAGTACCTGTCCCGGCGTAGCCACCGGTGGTTCGTGCCCGACGAGCCCGATCTGCTGGTGCAGAGCGCGTACTACGTCCTGCTCAACGCCCCCATCGAGGAATGGTTTTTCCGGGGCTTCGTGCAGGGCAGCCTGATCCAGTGGTCACACGCCCCGGCGGCCGGGCTCCTGGCGACCACTGCCATCTTCGGCGCCTATCACTTCCTGGGCCGCTGGGGCTGGCGCCAGGTAACAGGCACAACCGTTGCCGGCCTGGCGCTGGGCGTGATCTACCTATGGCAGCCCGGTCCTCCATCGCTCCTCCTGCCCACCATCGTCCACGCCGCGTTCACCTGCGGGTTTCTCAGCCTCGGCCCGTATCTGATATTTTCGTATCGCCGGGTTCGAGGGCGGTTCCGACCGCATGCTGAGGCTGCCACTCCCGTTTCTTAAATACCCTGTGACGCTGAGGCGAATTCGCGGCCGTGAGACAATGAAGTCCAAATGGTAGAGCCCTCCCCGATTCTCTCCAAGCCCGACTCGCCGGCACAACCGGTGGCCGCTGGTTTCCGCGCCATGACGCCGATTCTGGCCGCCATCTGGCTCCTCTCCGGCATCACGATGTTTGCCTTCCTCAATTTGCGGGGCTATGCCCTGCGGACCGCCATCCTCCTGGCGATCGCGACCCTGCTCTACGCCCGGGGCATTTTTACCATTCTCCGGCGGTGGGCGATCGACCGCGAGATTATTCGGGAGCGGAAGTCGCTGGCCGGGCGCATCGTGGACGTGGGGCGAGCGGGCACCTGGCGCCGCTTCCTCTGGCTGACGGTGATCACGGGGGCCTACTTCGGGGTGACCGTGCTGGTCATGCAGATGGACCCGGCGAATGCCGCGCTCCAGTTGCCCGGGCTCCTCCTCACGGTCGTCACGACCATCGGGTACTTCCTGGTCATCATGCTCGCCCAGTTCTCAATCTTTTTCGGTCCCTTCCTGCTGTACGCCCGCATTGGCCTGGATGCCACCGACCCCGGGGATGCCAGCTGGCAGGTCAAGATCTCGGACGTGCGCGGCCAGCAGGCGGCGGTCGAGGAAATGAAGAAGATCCTCCACCTCATCGAGCAAGGGCGAAAGTACGTCCAGTCGGGCGGGCTGGTGGAACGCGGCATCCTGATGGTCGGGCCCCCAGGGACCGGCAAGACGATGCTGGCGAAGGCGATCGCTTCCAGCCTGCAGCTACCCATCGTGACGACCTCAGGTGCATCCTTCGCCGGAATGTTCCTCGGAATGGACATTTTGAAAGTGCTGATGATGAGCCGGATGGCAAAGAAGCGGGCCAAGAAGTGGGGCGGCTGCGCCGTCTTCATCGACGAGTTCGATGCCCTCGGCAGCCGCCGGTCGGGCATGGGCGGCGGCGGCGGCATGATGGGCGGCATGTTTGGCGGGGGCATGATGGCCCTCAACATGCTCCTGGTAGTCATGGACGGCCTGGACAACCCCGGCTGGACGCGCCGCAATTCGCGCAAGTTGATCAATAGCCTGCTCGACGCCAGCTTCGTCATACCGCAGCGGCTCCCTCTGGGTGGGAAGCGCTCACTCCCCTTGCGCATCCCGCCACTCAAACCGCCCCGCTACAACATCTTCTTTATGGGGGCGACCAACCGCCCGCAGGTGCTGGATGAGGCCGTCACCCGGCCCGGCCGCTTCGGCCGGCAGATCATCTTCAAAATGCCGGACCTCGCCGATCGCAAGGACATCGCCGACCTTTATTTCACACGGATCCGGCACGATCGGGCGCTCGACTCGGCAGAGCTACGCCAGGAGTTTGCCCTCATCACCAAGGGGTACTCGCCAGCCATGATTCAGCAGGCGCTCTCCGTCGCCCTCATGTATGCGTTCGAGCACGGCCGCGAGGGCGTCATCTGGGATGACCTGCGGGAGTCGATGGCCAACATCGAGGCCGGCCTGGCGGAACCGGTCAAGTACACGGAGAAGGAAGCATTGGCCACGGCTCGCCACGAGGTCGGTCACGCGGTGGCGAACCGTTTCTTCCTCCCCTATATGAAGTCCGTCCGTTTGTCGATCCGCAAGCGGGCTCACACCCTGGGCCACCATCAGGCGGTCGACGCGGAGGAGAGTTTCTCCAAGTTCCGGTCGCGGATCGCGGGTGAGATCCGGTGGGGCCTCGGAAGTATTGCGGTCGAACGGGTTTTCTACGGCGAGAACACCACCGGCGTCTCCATGGATCTGTTGAGCGCGACCACGGACGCTGCGGAGATGGTTGGCCTGTACGGCATGGGACCGGACAACCGGGACGACGAGGATAGCCTGCGGGCTCAGGTCATCGGGGAGCGCTTGATTTCACGAGCTGCGGCGGCCACCGGCCCAAGCGGCGAAACGAGTGTGTTGAGCGCGATTCTCAACAGCCCCAGTAAAGCCAAAGACGTGGCCCAGATCCTTGGCATCGCCTATGTTGATGCCTGGCGGCTGATGTCGAAAAACAAGGAAGCGATTGACCAGCTGGCGAGAGTGCTGGTCGAGAAGCAGGAGCTGGTAGGGAAGGAGATCGACGATCTTCTGAATACGGTTACCCTGGCTGGCCCTGAGCACGCGGATGCCTGGCCCGACTTCGTGTTCTCCGTGGACGGCGGACAACGGCTCTGCCCGCGCTGCCATCGGCTTCTGGCGGAGGCATCGCGCTACTGCAACAATTGCGGTGAGTCGCTGTTCTCGCCGTTCAACCCGGCCGAGAGCCAGACGCGCGTCCCGAGCTAGGCAGTGCCCAGGATCCGGGCCAGCCTCCAGCGATAATTGCTGATTTTTTTGCCGGTCTCGGGGTATATGTCGGGCATCCCCTCTTCGGGCGGTGGGACAACGTGATGTCCCGCCGCTCTCGTCTTTTTATGCCCGGGTCCACCGATCGGACGACGCCGATTGGGATGCGCGGCGAGATGAGCGCCAGCCCGGATCTACCGGTCGGACGCCGCAGATCGGGATGCGGGGCGTGCCGAGCCGAAGGAGGCGACGAGCACCGAAGCGAGCGTACCCGTCGGTACGTGAGCGAGGCGCGGAGCAGACGACGCCCGGATCGGCCGCATCCGCGCCCGAGATGCCAGCCCGAGCCGGTGGATTCGGGCTTTGGGAGGCGACGAGCACGGGAAGGCGCGCACCCGTCGGTGCGTAACTGACTGCGCGCAGGAGACGACACCCCGCTCGCTCGCCCCGCACCCAATGTGCAAGTTCGACTCGGTGGATTCGGGCTAAGGCTACCCCTCCGGCAAACCCAGCCACTCCCGCTGTTTGTACGCCCAGTGATGGCGGGCCTGGATCCGGCGCACGGTGCCGGAACGGCTGCGGGTGACCAGAGATTCGGTCTCGGCCCAGTTGGTGTGGTATTTCACGCCCGTCAGGACTTCACCGTCGGTGATCCCAGTCGCGGCGAAGAACACGTCATCGCTGCGCACCAGGTCATCGATGGTGAGTACCTGGTCAAAATCCGCCCCCATCTCAAGGGCACGGGTCCGCTCTTGGTCCGTCTTGGGATAGAGCTTGCACTGGATCTCCCCGCCCAGGCATTTGAGGGCGCAGGCGGCCGTCACCGCCTCCGGGGCGCCGCCGATGCCCATCAGCACGTCCAGCCCGGTGCCCTCGATGGCGGTCATCAGCGCCCCGGCGATGTCGCCGTCGCTGATCAGCTTGATCCGGGCGCCCGTCTCGCGGACCTCTTTGATCAGCTCCTCATGCCGCGGGCGGTCCAGGATGACTACGGTCAGGTTGCTCACGCGCATCCGCTTGGCGCGCGCGATGCGCTGTAGATTGGCCGCCACCGGATCGTTGATGTTCACCGATCCCGCCGCCTCGGCGCCCACGGCCAGCTTGTGCATGTACGAGACATGCTTGGCGTCGTAGAGCGACCCGCGGCCGCCGGCCAGGGCGATGGTGGAGATGGCGTTCAGCAGGCCCTTAGAGAGCAATGTGGTGCCATCGATCGGGTCGACCGCAATGTCGACCTCGGGCGGGTCGCCGGTGCCCAGCCGCTCGCCAATGTAGAGCATGGGCGCCTCGTCCTTCTCGCCCTCGCCGATGACGACCACGCCGTCCATCTCCATGCGCTGGAGCACCCGCCGCATGGCGTCCACGGCGGCCCCGTCGGCCGAGTTCTTGTCGCCCCGTCCCATCCAGGCGCCGCTGGCCAGGGCGGCGGCCTCGGTCACCCGCACCAGGTCCAGGGCCAGGTTCCGGTGAACGGGCAGCGGTTCCGGCGAGGTCGAGGCCAGGGCTTTCGCCACGTTGTAGCTCCTTTCGCGCCGGGTCCACGGACCGGCCCACAAACAGGGTCGATCGCTTCTGTTACTTTACCTGCCGAGGGGTTGGGCATGGTGAGTGCGCCGGCGGATGTTGCCGCGTGGGCCGCGGCCCGGAGGGGCCGCCGGACGCGGGCGCTGCTGCAGAACGTCATCATCTTTCCGCTCCTGAATGCGTTCTGCCGCGTCGAGGTCCATGGGCAAGAGCGGATCAAGGGATTTCGGGGGCCGGCCATCTTCGTGTCCAACCATGCCAGCGCCCTCGACGGCGTGGTCATGGTCCAGGCACTGCCCCGCAAATACCGGCAGCGGTCGGTGGTGGTGGTGGCGGCCGACTCCATCTTCAAGCGCAAGTGGGAGGCGAAGCTGGCCCAGGTGACGGTCAACGCCTTTCCGATTCCGCGCGGCGGCGGCGCTCGACCGGCGCTGGATCGGCTCAAGGAGTTGATCGCCGATCGCTGGTCGGTCGTGATCTTCCCCGAGGGACGCCTATCGGTGACCGGGGCCATCGGGACGTTCAAGAAAGGCGCCGCCATCCTGGCCATCGATGCCGGCGTGTCCATCGTCCCCGCCTACACCGAAGGCCTGTACGAGGTGCTACCCCGGTTTCGCCGGATGCCCCATCCGGGCTCGGCCACCGTGACCTTCGGCGACCCGCTCCTGCCGTCCCACGGAGAGGATTACGACAGCTTCGTCGCCCGGGTGGAGCAGGCGGTCCGCACCCTGGCCGGCCCCAAGGGCGAGGCCCACGATCTCCCCGCCCCGGTGGGCTCCGCCTCTGCCGAGGGTCCCAACTACTGGTACTGAGAGTCCCGTGGTTGTATTCAGGCCAGGTCGGCTGCCTGGCCACGCGCGCCTGATTGCCGCACCGGAGAGTGATTCCCGTCACAATACCGATTTGATGCCAGCCCACCCGGCGATTGCCCAGCCACCCCCTTCGTCTCCCCGGTGGAGGTAGCGTGCCCCTGTACCTGGACCGCCACGATATCCCCGGGGTCACCGCCGAGGACCTGGCTGCCGCCCATGCCAAAGACGTGCAGATCGAGAAACAGTACGGCGTCCGGTACATCACCTACTGGTTCGATCCCACTCGTGGAACGGCCTTCTGCCTGGCGGAGGGCCCCGATCCCTTAAGCGTGGAGGCCGTCCACCGGGACTCGCATGGGCTGGTCGGCTCTCGAATCATTCCCGTGGACGCGCGCTCGGTGGGATCGTTCATGGGCGCGATCCTGGAGCCGGCCCCGGGCGAGGCCTTCGCCCACACCGCCTTCAGGGCCATCCTGTTCACCGACATCCACGGCTCCACCGCTCTAACCATGCGGATGGGCGACAACCGCGTGATGGGCCTGCTGCGGGCACATGATGCCATCGTCCGGGCTGCGCTGGGCACCCATGACGGCCAGGAGGTCAAGCACACGGGAGACGGCATCATGGCCTCCTTCACCTCCGTCCAGCGGGCTGTGCAATGCGCGGTCGAAATCCAAACTCGGGTGGCCGAGCGTAACGCCGGGGCCACCGAGGCGCTTACGCTCCGGATCGGCGTCAGCTGCGGAGAGCCGGTGACCGAGGAGGGTGATCTCTTCGGCGCCGCGGTGCAGCTGGCGGCCCGGTTGTGCGCCTCCGGCGGGGCCGGGGGGATCCTGGTATCGAGCGCGGTCCGGGAGGTCTGCCTGGGTAAGGGGTTTGACTTCGAGGACCGGGGCGTGGCGGAGCTGAAGGGCTTTGACGAGCCGGTCAGGATCTACGGGGTTCGCCCGCAGCCTAACCTGGCGGCCAAGGAGCGGGAGGCCCCTTCGACGTAAGTCCGCCGGCTCCACCGGCCCCCGCGTCACCCAGTGATCGGGAGGCCGTTCCTGGCGACAAGGGGTGGTCGATTCGACTCGCCGGTTTGATCTCGGGTTGACGGGGTAACCATATTCCGGGGCGGGCCGGTGTCACCGGTCGAGGGTGCCCCCTCTCCCCTCCCGGGGGCCCCGGCCCAAACCCCGCTTCGATCTGACCCCCCACCGTCCCGGGCCGCCATTTGGTAGAGTGAGGCGTCCTCGGAATTCCCGGGGATGATCGCCGCGGCCCTTTTCTGTCTTCTCGAACAGGCCGAGCGTTCGGTCTATCTGGTTCGAGAAGCAGGAGAGCAACGACATGACGAAGGGATCCGTGAAGAAGGTCGTGACCGACCGCGGCTTTGGCTTCATCGCCGCCGAGGACGGGAAAGAGTACTTCTTCCATCGCAGCGGCGTCGAGGAGTCGCTCGACTTTGATCGCCTCCGTGGCGGCGAGGCCGTGACCTTCGAAATCGAGCAGAGCCAGAAGGGTCCGCGCGCGAACCGCGTGCGCGCCGCCTAGCCGAGCACACCGATCCGGCCGAGGGCGTTCCCTCGGCCGGACCATTTCCCAGAGCCGGTTCGCCTAGCGGCGGTGGCTCTCGCGCAGCTTCTCGGGGGTCGTCTGGACCCGCCCGTTCTCCCCGACCAGGCTCGCTTGCGGCACCGACCCGGCCACCGTGGTCTGGCTGGCATTCTCGCCGACCATCGAGGGCAGACGATCCGTCGTCACCGTCGCCGCGGCGGCCGATCCCGGATGATCAAAGCCCTTCAGCCAGTACCCTCCCGCGGCGCCGATGATGACAGCGGCCAGCAGTGCGCACACGATGGCGACGATCTGGAACGGAAACGGCTTGAGCTCGTAGGTCGCTTGCATCGAAGTCCTCCTCGTTTCTCAGTGAAGTGCTTTTGAATGCCGCCACTATGCCCCCGAGGCGAGCGGCCAGCTATGCCGCGCGGCACGAACCGCCTGTGTTGATCGGCACGGCCCGGGGCTAGCCCGAATCCGGGCTAAGCTGGTGACCGGAATGGCACGACTGACCTTCTGGCTCGACGTGGACAACACGCTCCTCGACAACGACCGTGTGAAGACCGACCTCGAGCAGCACATCGAGAAGCTCATCGGCCCGGATCGCAGCCGGCGTTTCTGGGAGCTCTATGAGGATGTCCGCCGCGACCTGGATTATGTGGACCTGCTGGAGACCCTCAGGTCCTTCCGTTCGGCCTTCCCAGAAGAGCCCCACTTCCCCCACCTGTCGGCTTTCGTCATGGGGTATCCCTTCACTGGCACGCTCTATCCCGGGGCGCTGGAGGCGATCGCGCACATGAAGACGCTGGGAGCCGTGGCCATCCTCTCCGATGGCGACCCGCTCTGGCAGCCGGCCAAGATCGCGCGCTCCGGGCTGGCGGCTGCGGTCGACGACCAGGTCCTGGTTTATGGCCACAAACAGGAACACCTGGATGAGGTGCGGAAGCGCTTTCCGGCCAACCGGTACGTACTGGTTGATGACAAAGCCACGATCCTGGCGGATGTCAAGGGGAGGCTGGGCGCGGACGTAGTAACAGTCCACGTCTGCCAGGGACGGTATGGCCGAGAGGACGACCGCGACCCGGCGATTGACATTCACCTCGACCGCATCAGCGACCTCGCACGCCTTGGCGAGAACTCCTTGCGATCTCGTTAGAATCAGGGCAAGTTCAGGGGGCCCGGGGCCCGCTCAGGAGGTGGGGGATGGACGACGGCGCCTTCATCAACATGCTGACCCAGATCCACGATGAGGTCCTGGAGATGGTCAAGGAGCAGCATCCCACCCACGAACAGTTCGCCGCCTGGCTGCTGGGGCAGATCGAGGGCCGGGTCCGCATGCGCATCGGGACTATGAAGGCCTAGCGGCCGATTCGGGGAGCTCTCAGAAGACGAGACCCCATCCCTACCCTCCACGCAGGGGAGGGAGATTTTCGCTGGCGCTCACGCGGGAGGGACGGTCAGATGTTCTCGCCCGTGATCCGGAGTGGCTCGATCTTGAACATGATCCGCTGCTCGTTTGGCTCCAGCTTCCGAAACGGATTGCCGGTGTAGCGTCTCGATAGCCGGTCGATGTGCTCGTCGGCCCCCACCGTGCTGGCCTCCACCAGCCGCCCATCGATCCGCACCCAGCGGTCCGGATCATCCCGATCGAGCACCAGCAACGACATCGCCTTGTCCCGCAACACGTTCTGCGGCCAGCTGCGACGGGTGTGGCTGTTGACCCAGACGCAACCGTCCCGGTACTCGAACCAGGCGGGATTCATCTGCACGGAACCGTCAGCGCGCCTCGTCCCGATGATGGCAAGGAAGGGCTGAGCGAGCAGGGTCTGCGCGGGCGGGCTCAACGCGACGCCGATGGTCCTACTCCCAACTCCCCCAAGAGGGACTGACCCGGACGGGCTCGACCTTCAACGTAATCCGCTGCTCGCCCGGCTGATAGCTCTGGTACTTGGGATTTCCGGTGTAGCGCAGCGAGAGACGATCAATGTGTTCGGCGGCCCCCTTGGTGGTGGTCTCCACCAGCCGGCCGCGCACCTTCAACCAGCGGAACATGTCTTTGGGATCCAGCAGCAGCATTTCGACCTCGCCGGCCTTTTGCAGATGCTGCGGCCAGCGCCGGCTGGTCGCGCTGTTCAACCAGAAGTAGCCGTCCCGATACTCGAACCAGACGGGGATGACCTGGATCGACCCGTTTGGCCGCTTCAGGGCGATGACCGCCGGAAAGACCTCATTCAGGAACGCCGTCATCTTGTCGGTCAATGGCTCCGGCATCAGGTCACCTCCCATCGGAACAGCCTGGCGGCGATCGCGGCGGAGATGGCCAGCCAGACGCCAATGCCGACCAGGTCCCACCGCACGGCCCACAGAGACGCCCCGTCCACGCTGATGCTGCGCAGCCCATCGGACACGTAGCTCAGCGGGGAGTACTGGGTGACGGTCTGCAGCCAGCCGGGCAGCACCGAGCGGGGAAAGAAGATGCCCGAGAGGAACATCAGCGGCAGGGAGATCAGGTTGGCGAGCGGCGCTGCCGTTTCCTCATTCTTGGCCCAACCCGAAATCGCCAACCCCATCGCGATGAAGATGCAGGCGCCCAGCACCGCCACCACCAGCATGTAGAGGACATTGCCCTCGAAGTGAATGTGGAAGACGAACAGCCCCACCGCCAGGAGCACGATCAGCTGAACAGCCGACATGAACAGGCGGGTGGCAACCTGCGAGGTGAGGAAGTCGCTGACCCGCATGGGCGTGGCCATCAGGCGGCGGAGGACTCCGCGCTGTTTGAGCTGCACGAAGACGAAGACCACGCTGAAGATCCCGGTCTGCATGATCGACAGCGCGATCATGCCCGGAACCAGGTAGTCGACCGATGTCAGGTTGCGGCTCTGCACAGGTTGGGGCTTGAGCGCGAAGGTCGGCTGGACATTCGCCGCCGCGAAGGAGGCGCGGTCCGCGAACTGGCTCATGATCGCGATGGCGGCCTGGGCGTCCTGGGGCCGGCCCTGGTTGAAATAGGCCGGAATACTGGCCGGTCCCTGGCCAAGCCCTGCCGGCAGGACGACCACCAGCGCCCGGCTCCCCTGCTTGAGCTGGCTGAGTTCGGAGTCCAGGCTGCCGGTGTGGAGTTTGACGGCCTTCACCTGGCGCAGATTGGTGAGCAGCGTCTGGCTGACCGGGTTCTGCGCCTGGTCCACCACCCCGATGTCGACACTGACGGCGCTGTTGAAGTTGATCACGCCGAAGATGGCCAGAATCATCAGCGGCACCAGCAGGCTGAAGAAGATGGCGCCCCGGTTGCGCAGGTAGGCCTTGAGCGACGACACGGTCAGCATGAACAGGGGGTTCCGCTTCATCTCAGTCTTCCCGTAAGTGGTGGCCTGTCATGTCGATGAAGACGTCCTCGAGATTGGCATCGCGTTCGGCAACCCGTTCCCGGCGGAACCCCTTGGCCAGCAGGTTCTGGATCATGGATTGGGGCGTGTCCAGGGCCAGGATCTTGCCCCGGTCCATGATGGCCACCCGGTCGCATAGGGTCTCGGCCTCCTCCATATAGTGAGTGGTGAGGACGATCGTCCGGCCCTCGCCGCGCAGGGTCTGGGCCAGCTCCCACAGATTGCGCCGGGCCTGCGGGTCGAGGCCGGTGGTGGGCTCATCGAGAAAGAGGACCTGGGGCTCATTCACCAGCGCCGTCGCAATGCTGAAGCGCTGCTTCTGACCGCCCGAGAGCTTGTCCACGGTCGAGTTCGCCTTCTCCTCCAGGTCGACCTTCTTGAGCAGCTCGCGCGCGTTCACGGTCTGCCCATACAGGGATGCAAACATGTCCAGCAGTTCGACCAGGTTGAGACCGCTGAAAAAGGCGGACGACTGCAGCTGGACGCCGACCAGCTTCTTGACCGCTTTCGGGTCTTTGCGCACGTCCACCCCCGCCACCAGGACCCCGCCCGCATCGGCCCGGCGGAGGCCCTCCAGGATCTCGACAGTGGTGGTCTTGCCGGCGCCGTTCGGCCCCAGGAGGCCAAAGATCTCCCTCTCTCGAACGCTGAAGGAAATCCCGTCGACCGCCACCAGCGATCCGTAGCTCTTGCGCAGGCCCTGGACCTCGATGGCGTAGCCGGTGCCGACGATTGCCAATCCCCATCCCTCCCGGGCCCTCCCCCGGAGGAGGGAAACTTCCGCTCGCGCATCATAGCGAACGCCGGCTAGCTGAGGACTTTCTCGTAGTTAATCTCGACGACGTCGGGCCGAAAACCCAGGGATCGATTCAGCGAGAGCATGCCTTCGTTGACAGTCGCGTTCCCGGTGTGGACGCGGGCGACCCCGTGGGCGGCGGCATACTCGGTGGCAGCCAACTTGAGAACGCGCGCGATGCCACGCCGGCGGTGCGTGCGGGCTGTCCCGGTCAGGCCCACGTCCATGTCGCCGTCCGGCCGGCGCTCCAGGCTGCTTATCCCCACGACCCGATCCCCATCCCGGGCGATAAAGATGGCATCCGGCAGAGAGCCCGGCCGTTGAAACCAGCGTGCCTCGAAGAGCAAAAAGCCAGGTAAGCCCCAGTCAAACAGCGACGGGACGTCGTCTTCCATTTCGGTGGCCGCCTGGTGCAACCGATGCCGGTTCTCGGGAGAATCGATAGCCGAGAACGGGACGACCTCGATACCCTGCGCCTGGAGCTCACGTCGCAGGCGCGGCAAGGCGGAGCGATCCACGGTCGCCGGTTCTTGCACCGAGGTCTGTTCGCGCTCCACCTCCCGGTAGCCGAACCGCTGGAGGAAGGGCTCGGCACCCTCAAAGTCATCGGTGAGCGCGTAACACACCAGTTTGCGGATACCACGGTCGCGGGCAAACGCCTCCAGCTGAAGGGCCAGGCGGGTCCCCAGCCCTCGCCGGCGGGAGCCGCGTTCCACGCCGACATCCACAAACGCGGCATCGTGGATCACCTCGCCCCAGTCGCTGACCCAGACCTGACCGACGGCCACGAACCGACCACGATGCTCAACCACCAGCCGCAAGAGCGGCTCGCCGGCCGGGCGAAGACCATCTTCGAGCTCGATGGACTCGACATCGGTCTGCCAGTGCGGCCGCAGGATGTTCCAGAGCTCGACCCATTCCGCCAGGCGCTCGGCGGGAAGAAGCCGGATCTCCATCAGACCACGAGACGGCCGCCCAGGAATACGGCCTGGGGCGGCTGGCGCAGGAGGCTCACGTCGTCCACGGGATTGCCCCCCACGACGATCAGATCGGCGAGGAAGCCTGGCTGCAAACTGCCCAGCTCGTGATCGCGGCCGAGAGCCCGGGCAGCCGTCGCGGTGGCGGCGGTGATGGCCTGCATGGGCGTCATCCCCCCTTCCACCATGAGGACCAGCTCGTCCGCGTTCTGGCCGTGGTGGTTGAACGACGTGGCGGCGTCGGTCCCCATCGCAATCGGGACGCCCGCCTCCATCGCCAGGCGAAAGGACCGGCCGGCATGATCGCGCGCCGCACGCGCCTTCTCCGCAATCTCCGCCGGGATCCCGGGCCCGGGCGGGTCCGCCAGGAGCGTCACCGCCTTCAGGGTGGGGACCAGGGCGATGCCCCGGGCGGCCATCTGGGTCGCCACCGCCGGATCCTGGTGCAGGTAGGTGCCGTGCTCGATCGTGTCGACGCCCGCCGCGACCGCATTGCGGATGCCCTCGATCCCGTGGGCGTGGGCAGCGACCCGGCGGCCCAACCCGTGCGCCGTCTCGGTAGCAGCCTGCAGCTCATCGGGCCGGTACTGCGCCTGACCCGGCCGCTCGTTAGCCGGCGCCATGATGGCGCCGCTGGCCATCACCTTGATGACGTCCGCCCCCGCCTTCACCTGCTCGCGAACCGCCTTGGCCACCTCCCAGGGCCCGTCGGCCTGCCGGTACATCCCCGGCCACATATCCGCCCCCGGCGTCGTCATGCTGACGATCTTGCCGCAGAGCCAGAGACGGGGAGCGATCGCGAGGCCCGCCTCCACCCCTTGCCGGAACCCGAACTCCAGGTGGTTGCGGCCGCCCAGGTCGCGCACGGTCGTCACCCCCGCCCGCAGCGTTCGGGCCGCGTGCTGGGCGAGCCGCAGGACCCGCACCGCGTCGTCCTCGCCGGCCGAGTCTTTTGGATCCGCCTCCCCCACATCGGCGAGGTGGACGTGGCAATCGATCAGCCCCGGGAGAATCGTGGCGTCCGGAAAATCGTATCGCTGCGCCTCGGCCGGCGGCTGCAGCGTCGCACCGAGGGACCGAATGCGATCGCCCTCAATCAGCACCCGGCCCGGCTTGATGGGCGGGCCGCCCCGTCCGTCCAGCAGGCGCGCGGCTGTTACGAAAACCAGCGACATGCATGGAGTCTAGCTCGCGTCCGGAACGTAACAATCTCCGTCCGCCTTCGACCCGCTCTTGCGGTTTCCGTTACGTTACGTGACCCTTCCGCAACGCAACCAAACCTAAGCTCACCTTGGAACACCTTTCCGGGGAGGTGAGGAGTATGCGCAAATGGTTGATCACCATCGCGTTCCTCGGAGTCAGCCTGCTAGTCGGCACCGCCGGCATCTGGCCGGCACCGTTCTAGGCAGGAGTTCCCGCTTGCATGTAAAGGGGTTCGCCCGTAGACTGTAGTTCCTAATTGACATGAGGGCGAACCCCCGCAAGCGCTCAGTCCCGGATGCCCGAGCGGGAGAGCTCGGAGCCCGGATTCGCAAGGCCCGCCACGAGCGTGGGCTCAGTCTGGCCGCCGTCGCCGGCGACGATTTTTCGCGGGCCTTCCTGAGTCAGGTCGAACTGGGCCGCGCCCATCCCTCCACCCGGACCTTGCAGATCATTGCCGAGCGGCTACAGCGCCCCATCGAATACTTCCTACAGGGAGAGGCGGTGTCCTCCCCCGCCCTGGAGCTGGCGCTGATCGAGGGCCAGACCCGACTTCGGCGCGGCGACGGCGCCGGGGCTCGGGCCCTGATCGACGAGCTGCTGCAGCGACGGCCGCTCTCCCTGGATGTGCGCACCCGAGCGCAATCCATCCTGGCGGAAGCGGTGATGCGGACCGGCCCGGTTACCGACGCCATTCCCATCCTGGACGAGGCGATTCGAGCGGCGGACGCCTCCGGCTGGGCCGGCCTGGCCGTGGAGCTGTACGACCGGATGGGCACGGCTTACTACCTGCTCCGCCGCCCGCACGAAGCCGGCCGCTGGTTCGAGCAGGCGCGGGCGGCGTATGAGTCGGCTGGGCTGGACGACCCGTTGCTGAAGGCCCGCATCCTGGGCCACCAGGCCAACCTGCACTACGTCGCTGGCCAGCCGCACGAGGCGATCAGCGAATACGAAGCAGCGATCCGGGCTGCCGGCGATGTGCTGGACATGCCGCGCCTGGCGGCTATTTATGAAGGGCTGGCGGTTTCGCACCGGCTGGCCGGTCAGCTGGGGTCCGCCCTCGGGTACGCCCAGCGCAGCCTGCGGCTGTTCGAAACCCTGCAGGACGTCCGGATGGGCGCCCAGCTGCGGAGCAACATGGCCGAGATCCTGCTGGAACAGGGCAAGGCGCAGCAGGCCGAGGCCCTGTTCGACGAGGGCGCCGGCCGGCTAGCCGAGGTGGGCGACCGCGAGCTGGTCCCCCACCTGCTGGCGGGTGCCGCCGAGGCCGCTCTGGAACAGGGGCTGCTGGCCCGGGCCAGTGCCCGGCTGGAGCAGGCGCTGGAAGCGGCCGCCGCCTCCAGCGACCCCCTGGCCCGGATCAACGCCGAGCGGGTGGCCGGCCGGGTGGCGCATGCCCATGGACGGCCGCGGGAAGCGGGGGCCCACTTTAAGCGGGCGCTGGAGCTCGCCGCCGGCGTGGAGAGCGCGCTGGAGCGCAGCCGGGTGGCCTATGACTACGCCCGGGTGCTGGAGGCAGAAGGCCATGGGGCGCTGGCGGCCCGCCAATACCGCCAGGCCTACGAGGCCCGTCAGGCCCGCCCTGCCGTGTAAGTTGACCCCCATAATGGGGTAAGTGGTACTTGACAGTGGCTGACGGCCGCGTCAATAATGCCGTACGATCGTTCACAAGGGGGCTAATGGACGACTATCCACGGCGGGTGGGGGCTCGACTACGTAATCTGCGCCGGCTCCGAGGGCTGACGTTGCTACAGATCGAAATGTTGTCGAGTAAGGCGCTCAAAGGATCTCTTCTGGCTGCCTATGAGCGGGGTGACCGCAACGTCTCGGTCACCCGGCTCCATCAAATCGCGACCCTCTACAACGTGCCGGTCAGCGAGCTGCTCCCGGACGAGGACGAGACACCGCCCGAACCCCCGGTTCCGCCCAGGCTGGTGGTCGATCTCCACCGGCTGCGGGCGATGCCCACCAGGCAGGGCGCCATCCTGGCCCGGCACGTGTTGGAGCTGCAGCAGCAGCGGTCGGACTTCAACGCCGACGTGATCACCTTCCGCGCCGACGATCTCGACCGGCTGGCGGAGGCGTACCGGACGACTCCCGAGATGCTCGCGCGCACACTGCAGGAGTGGGGCGTTTTCCGCGCCACCAGCGAAGACGAGCCTCGCCCCCCGGTCACGGGTGCGACGCAAGGCCCCGCTCAGCCTCCGGAGTGAGTCCGCTCGGCCCAGGCGGGCATCAGAATCCCAGATGCTGGTGATGGCCAGCATGGCTCTGGCGCTCAGGCAGCTTGCCGCCGAGCAAGTGCGGGGCCGCTCGGTGCGGGAGGTGTTGCGGGCCACCCTGGCCATGGAAGTCGAGCATGGACGGGGGCGGCTACCCGACGGGACTGCAGGGCGTCCAGATCCAGCTGGAGTCCCCGCCTCATCGCCGTAGCGGACACCTACGATGTGCTTGGTCACCGACCAGCCCTATCGGAAGGCGTACCCGCTGGCTGAGGCGGTCCGCATCCTGCGCAAGGAAAGCGGCACCCACCTCTACCGCCCAGCCGTTCAGGCGCTCCTCCGCCTCCTTGCCCCGAATACAGCGCTGAGCCGAAAAGCCAGCTCGGGTTCGCGCCCTGGGCCGCGACTAAAGAGAGGGAGGCACCTCCCGTAACCGATCCAGTCCTCCGATCAGGAAGTCAACGCCGGACACGACGGCCGCCATCACCAGCAGGATGACCATGACCAGGGACGCGATGACGATCCTCTTCGGTTGCCGCAAGGCCATCGTGATGACCTGCACAACTCGACTCTAGCACCGCATAAGCCGCGGGAAAGCGGCTGGCCGCAGCGGCGGCTATTCTGGGGACGCTGATGAAGCGGATCGAGGCCTTCCTGGACACGCTCGTCCAGCGGGGCGGTT
>VBID01000076.1 GCA_005880615.1 Chloroflexota bacterium | reverse complement strand
CCGCGAGGTGCGGCTGGACATCGCCGAGGGGGCGGACATCGTCATGGTCAAGCCGGCCCTCGCCTATCTGGACGTCATCCGCCGGGTGCGCGACTCGGTGGACGTGCCCCTCGCCGCCTACAACGTGAGCGCGGAGTACGCCATGGTGAAGGCGGCGGCGGCCCGCGGCTGGATCGACGAACGGCGCGTGATTCGTGAGGTCTTACTCGGGATCCGGCGGGCCGGGGCGGACATGGTCCTCACCTACCACGCCCGGGAAGCCGCCGCGGATATTCCGTGCTGGGAGGAGCTGGGTTGAGCCAGGAAGAAAAGGTCTCGCCCTGGCAGGTGGCCGCGACGCTCGGCCTGCTGGGCGCGGCGGTGGTGGTCGCCGGCATCTACTTGACGCGAACGGTGGGGAGTACCCCCGGCTCGGCGCCCACCCCGAGCCCGAGTGCGACCGCCACTCCCACGGCGAGCGTGGCCCAGATTCCTCCCGGACCGACCTGCGGCGCGCTGAAATTCGGGACCGCCCTCGTGCCGCTGCCGGGCGATGCCGGCCTGCGCACCTACGCCGCTCCGCCGCCGTCCATCATCAACCTCGACCACAAGTACCTGGCCAGCATCGTCACGCCCCGGGGCACGATCACCCTGTGCCTGGACCCGGCGCTGGCGCCGGTGACCGTGAACAACTTCGTGTTCCTGGCCCGCAACCAGTTCTACGACGGCCTCACCTTTCACCGGGTGGAGGCGGGCTTCGTCATCCAGGGCGGCGACCCCAAGGGTGACGGCACCGGCGGTCCCGGGTACCAGTTCGCGGACGAGCCGGTGCGCAGCCAGTACGTCAAAGGCTGCGTGGCGATGGCCAACTCGGGGCCGAACACCAATGGCAGCCAGTTCTTCATCTGCACGGCCGATGATCCGCAGCTGGCGACCAATGGTCATTACAACCTCTTCGGGTTCGTGCAGACCGGCATGGACGTGGCGCTCAAGATCGTCAAGGGGGACGTCATGAGCAAGGTGACCGTGCAGGAGCAAACGGCATGAGCGGCTGTGCGGGGCTGACGTTCGGACCGGCGCTCGAACACTCGGGGGCCGCCGGCCAGCGAAAATTCAACGAGCCGCCGCCGATGCAGATCGATGCCAAGAAGCGATACCAGGCGGTGATCAAGACCGGCAAGGGGACCATCACCCTCTGCCTGGATCCCGCCCTGGCCCCGAAGACCGTGAACAATTTCGTCTTCCTGGCGCGCAATCTCTACTACGACAACCTGACCTTCCACCGCGTGGTGCCTGGCTTTGTCATCCAGGGCGGATGTCCGCGCGGCGACGGCACCGGCGGACCGGGCTATCGCTTCTCGGACGAGCCGGTCAAAGAGCCCTATGTCGAAGGGGCGGTGGCCATGGCGAATTCCGGGGCCAACACCAATGGCAGCCAGTTCTTCATTACCAACGCCGACGCCTCTGGGCTGGACCGCAAGTACAACCTCTTCGGCCACGTGGAGTCAGGCATCGACGTGGTCAAGGCCATCAAGGTCGGTGACGTGATGCAGTCCGTCACCGTGCATGAGCAAACGTAGCACGACGACCCGCTCGGAGGAGCTGCTCGACCAGGCCCTGGCGCTGATCCCCGGCGGCGTGAACAGCCCCGTCCGAGCGTTCCACGCCGTCGGCGGGACGCCGCCCTTCATGGTCCGCGGAGACGGCCCGTGGGTCTGGGATGCCGATGGCCGTCGCTACCTGGACCTGGTCGGCTCGTGGGGCCCGCTGATCCTGGGTCACCGGCACCCGGCGGTTCTGGCTGCCCTGCGCGATCAGCTCGAGCGCGGCTGGACCTTCGGCGCCCCGACCGAGGGTGAGGTCCGGCTGGCCGCCACCATCCGGGAGCGGATGCCGTCGGTCGAGATGCTTCGGCTGGTCAGCTCCGGGACCGAGGCCACCATGTCCGCGGTCCGGCTGGCTCGGGCCGCCACCGGCCGGTCCAAGATCCTGAAGTTCGCCGGCGGCTACCACGGCCACGCCGATCCACTGCTGGTGGAGGCCGGCTCGGGGGTGGCGACCCTGGGGATCCCGGGCACGCCGGGCATTACCCCCGGTGCCGCCGGGGACACCATCGTGGTTCGCTACAACGCTCCACCCGAGGCCGAGGCGGCATTCGAGCGCTGGCCGGAGGCGATCGCCGCCGTGATCGTGGAGCCGGTAGCGGGCAATATGGGCGTCGTGCCCCCCGCGCCCGGGTTCCTGGCTGGGCTTCGCGATCTGACCCGGCGCGAAGGGACGCTGCTGATCTTCGACGAAGTGATCACCGGCTTTCGGGTGGCCCGCGGCGGGGCGCAGGCGCGGTATGGAGTGACCCCGGACCTAACCTGCCTGGGCAAGGTCATCGGCGGCGGCCTGCCGGTGGGCGCCTACGGGGGCCGCCGCGATCTGATGGAGCTGGTCGCCCCGGCCGGTCCCGTGTACCAGGCCGGCACCCTGTCCGGCAACCCGCTGACGGTGGCGGCCGGCCAGGCCACCCTCGACCAACTCGACGATGGGGTTTACCAGCGCCTAGAGACTGCCGGGCAGCGCGCGGCAGACCTGATCAGCGGGGCGGCATCGGAGGCTGGCGTCCCGATGATCGTGAACCGTGTGGGTTCACTGATCACCCCGTTCTTTACAGGCAGCCCGGTGACCGACTACGACTCGGCAAAGGCTTCCGATACGGCCCGCTTCGGGCGGTGGTTCCACCGGATGCTCGAGCAGGGCGTATCGCTGCCGCCGTCACAGTTCGAGGCCCTCTTCGTTTCCACCGCGCATACTCCCGACGTCATCGATGAGTTCGCGGTCGCGCTGGCCGGGAGCTTCAGCGGTCCTTAAGGGCCGACCAAAAGTGCGAGCGTATAATGAGGCCCAAGGAGCGAACTGAATGGGTCTTTTCGGCCACTGGTACATCTTGGTGATCCTGCTCGTGATCGTCTTGATCGTCTACGGTCCCGGCAAGCTTCCAGAAGTCGGCGGAGCCATCGGCAAGGCGATGCGCGAGTTCCGCAAGGCCTCGACGGACCTGCAAGACGAGATCAAACGCAGCACGACCCCGACCGAGACCGACCAGGCCAACCGGCCGGCAACCGACACGAAGCCGACCAGCGAACCCAAGGCCTGAGACCCGACCCTCGCGACCCAGAGGGGGATGAATGGCGAAGCCCAGTCTCGTCGTGACGGACGAGGATCGGCGCATGACGATCATCGAGCACCTGGAGGAGCTCCGCCGCGTCCTCATCATCTCCATCATCGCCTTCGCGATTGGGTCCGCCATTGGCCTGATCCTTTCGCAGCGCGTGCTGGAGATCCTGGTGGGCCCGATTCATCAGGTAATTGGGAATCGCCCACTGATCGTGCCCGGTCCGCTCGACAAGATCTTCATCCTCTTCAAAATCGGTATGGTCACGGGGCTGATCCTGGCGAGCCCCGTGATCTTCTGGCAGGTTTGGACCTTCATCGCGCCCGGCTTGCGGCGGAACGAGAGGCGTTTCGCGGTCGGCTTCGTAACGTCCGCCACCATCCTGTTTGCCATGGGGATCGGCTTCGCGTTCTTTGCCATGCCCATCGCCCTGCGGTTTCTGACCGGCATCGGAGGCGGGGATCTGATCTACCTGCCGTTTGCGGACAAGTACATCACCTTCATGCTGATCGTGATCGCCATCTTCGGCATCACCTTCGAGCTTCCGCTTGCCCTGACGATGCTCGGCCTGGCCGGCATTGTCACGCCTCAGGGACTATCCCGCCGGCGGATTCCTATCTGGATCGGCATCTTCGTCGGCGCCAACTTGGTTACGCCAGGGGTCGATCCGTTTACGCCTCTGCTCCTCACCTTCCCGCTGATCATCCTGTTCGAGCTCAGCCTCATCGTCATCCGCATCCTGCGAAGATAGGGGGCGTTGGCCCAGACCCGTCCCGACGGTCGCGCCCCCGATCAGCTCCGTCCGGTCTCGATCGAGACCGGTGTCAACCTCTATGCAGAGGGGTCCGCGCTGATCGCCATGGGCGACACCCGGGTCCTCTGCACCGCGAGCTGGGACGACAAGCCCCCGCCGCACCGCAAGGGGACGGGGCTCGGGTGGGTGACGGGTGAGTACTCCATGCTGCCCCGCGCCACCCAGCAGCGCACCGCTCGTGAGGCGCGCCAGGGCCGGGTCGATGGCCGGACGCAGGAGATCCAGCGGCTAGTGGGCCGCGCCCTGCGCGCGGCGGTCGACATGTCGGCCATGGGCGAACGCACTGTCATCGTCGACTGTGACGTGCTCCAGGCCGACGGCGGCACCCGCACGGCCGCCATCACGGGGGGGTTCGTCGCCCTGCACCTGGCCTTTCAGAAGGCCGTCGAGCGTAACCTGACGCGTATTCTGCCGATCAAGCATTTTGTGGCGGCGGTCAGCGTGGGCATCGTGCAGGGGCAACCCCGCCTGGACCTCAACTACCTGGAGGACTTCGCTGCCCACACCGACATGAACTGTGTGCTGGCCGACGATGGGCGGTTCATCGAAATCCAGGGCACGGCCGAGCAGGAGCCCTTTGCCCGCGAGGAGATGGATCAGCTCCTCAAGCTGGCGACCAAGGGCGTCGGCGAGCTGGTGGCGGCGCAGAAGAAAGCGCTCAAGATTCGCTGAACAGGCTGCTGCTGGCGACGACCAACCCCGGCAAGCTGCGCGAGCTGCGCGCGTTGCTCGCCTCGGTGCCGGTCGAGCTGGTCGATCCGCGCGGTCTGGGGCTGCACTTCGAGGTGGAGGAGGGTGGCGAGAGCTTCCGGGCGAACGCGGCGCTGAAAGCCCGCGCCGCCGTCAATCTCACGGGTCTCTCTTCCCTGGCGGAGGACTCCGGGCTCGAGGTGCCGGTCCTGGGCGGCGCCCCCGGGGTGCACTCGGCTCGATTTGCGGGGGCGGGTGCCAGCTCGGAGGCGTTGATCGAGGCGCTCCTGCGGGCACTCGGTGACCGGGTGGCGACTGAGCCGACCGCCTACTTCCGGACCGTGGCGGTCCTCCGCCTCCCCGACGGTCGCCAGTTCGAGGGGGAGGGGGTGCTCGAAGGCACCATTGCCGCGGAGCCGCGCGGCCGGCACGGGTTCGGGTATGACCCGGTGTTCACCCTGCCCGACGGGCGGCGCCTGGCCGAGCTGACCCTCGACGAGAAGAACCTGCTGAGCCACCGCGCCCGTGCCCTGGCGGCGCTGGAAGTCCATGGCGGGTTCGACGCCGTAGTCCGAGCCTGACCATGCTGCGAGCCCCCATCCTCTATCTGTCGCGCCGGCGGGGTCTGCAACGTTTCGTCGGCCGGCAGCGGTTGACGGCGGCGGTCGCCTACCGCTTCGTGGCAGGCGACACCCTGGATGATGCGGTCCGGGCGGTGGCGGCGATCAATTCCCGGGGCGCGACCGCCAGCCTGGACCACCTCGGTGAGAACGTGGCCGAGGAGCCAGCCGCCCGTGCAGCGGCCCAGGATTACCTGAAGGCCTTCGAGCGGATCGCCGCCGAAGGGCTGAAAGCGAACGTCTCGGTCAAGCTCACCCAACTTGGTCTCGATATTTCCGAAGATCTCTGTCGCGGGCTCCTGCGTGGCGTGCTGGAACGTGCCCAGCAGCTCGACAACTTCGTCCGCGTCGACATGGAAGGATCGGTGTACACGCAGCGGACGCTGGACATGGTCTTTGCCATGCACAAGCAATTCCCCAACTGCGGCGTGGTTCTACAGAGCTACCTCTATCGCACGGAGGCCGACGTGGCCAGGGCCAATGCCGCCGGAGTCCGGGTGCGGCTGGTCAAGGGCGCCTACGACGAACCGGCGGACCTCGCCTACCCTAAGAAATCGGACGTGGATGCGAGCTTCGAGCGCGCCATGCGAACGCTGCTCGACCAGGGGACGGACCCGGCCATTGCCACCCACGACGAACGGCTCATCGAGGCGACTAAGACCTACGCTCGCGAGCGCGCGATTGGCCCCGACCGCTTCGAATTCCAGCTTCTATATGGGATCCGCCGCGACCTGCAGGAGCGCCTGCTCCGCGAAGGCTATCGGGTCCGCGTGTACGTGCCCTATGGCACCGAGTGGTATCCGTACCTGATGCGCCGGCTGGCTGAGCGTCCGGCCAACCTATGGTTCTTTGTCGGAAATCTCCTCCGGGAGCGTAGGAGCTGAGCTGACGGATTCAATCCGGGCCTGCGGCGGTGGCGGTAGCCGGTGGCCGAAGAGCCCCCCGACGAAGACGAGAAAGCCCAGCGCGGCCCCCCGGAACTCGCCCTTCCGCCAGGCCTCGGTGTACCGGTACGCCCGAAACCAGAGGAATGCAAGGATGGCCAAAACGATGACCACGGCAATCGCCACCGCGGCCAGGATGGTAGCGGTCAACCTGGGGCGACCTTGATGGAATTGCGGCCAGTCACCCTCTCAGGTAAGCACATCCGGCTGGAACCCCTCAGCCCAGACCACGCCGGGGCGCTGCTAGCGGCCGCCCAGGCTCCCGAGATCTGGACCTGGATGTCGGCCCAGCCAGTCACGCCCAAAGCTATGGACACGTGGATCGCGGAGGCGCTGGCGGCCCAGGAGCGTGGTCTCGAGTACCCCTTCGTGGTGGTCCACCTGGCCAGCGACCGCGTCGTCGGCAGCACCCGCTACATGGACGTCCAAGCCGCCAACAAGGGAGTGGAGATCGGCTGGACCTGGTATGCGCCCCAGACCTGGGGGACCGCGGTCAATCCCGAGGCGAAGTTTCTGCTGCTCCGGCACGCCTTCGAGGAGTGGGGAGCCATCCGGGTCCAGCTGAAGACGGACCTCAAGAACCTACGCTCCCAGGCCGCTATCAAGAAGCTAGGTGCCAAGCAGGAAGGCATTCTTCGTCGCCATCGCTTCCGGCGCGACGGCACCATCCGCGACAGCGTGATCTATTCGATCATTCGAGAGGAATGGCCGGCGGTCAAGGCAGCCCTGGAAGAACGGATCGGTGGCGCACCGGACCTCCCCGTACAATCCACCTAGCGGGGCGTAGCGTAGCCTGGCTTAACGCGCGTGCTTTGGGAGCACGAGATCGAGGGTTCGAATCCCTCCGCCCCGACCACTTCCCGGATATGATTTCCGACCTTTGGGCTCGGCGGATGACGCCGGGGCTTCGGGCTCCGGCCCGTTCGATTTATCGGGCGGGCCGCCCACAAGAAGGGCAGGGAGTCGCGCCACAGGGACAATCACAGTTCGGGCACGGTTCCTTACGCATGGTCGGAGGCTACTCCGGCTCATGTCCAAGTGGGTAGCATGATTGGCGCGAATTTTCGTCGCGCCCTGCTCGCCTGGACGCTGCCGCGGCGGAACGAATCGATCCAGCTTCGCGGGCTGGTGGCGCCGGTCACGATCATCATCGATCGGTCGGGCGTTCCCCACGTCGAGGCCGAGTCCGCCCCCGACGCCTTCTTTGCCCACGGATACCTCCACGCCAGAGACCGACTCTGGCAGATGGAGCTGAACCGGCGCGTCGCCCGGGGCGAGCTGGCCGAGCTGTTTGGTCCCATCGCCCTGCCGACCGATCGGGTCCTCCGGCGGCTGGGATTCCGGCGCGACGCCGAACGGGACCTGGCCGGCATCAGCGCGGACGGCCGGCAGGTCCTCGACGCCTACACAGCAGGTGTCAATGCCTACGTCGCGCGCCACCGACGGCCGATCGAGTTCGTGCTGCTGTGGAGCCGTCCGCGCCCCTGGTCGGCGATCGATACGCTCGCGTTCGGCCGCTACATGGGATGGTCGCAGACCGAAAACCTGCCGACCGAGATCGTTCGGCGGCAGCTCGCCGGCCAGCTCGGCGCCGACCGCGCCTCCGCCCTCGAGCCGGGCGATCCGGCTGCGCACGTGCTCGCCCTGGCCGGTCTGGCTGGAGCCAGCAACAACTGGGTGGCGTCCCCGGCCCGGTCCGCCAGCGGGCACGCGCTACTGGCGAACGATCCACACCTCTACCCGCGCATCCCGCCGGTCTGGTACGTGGCGCATCTCCGCTCGGCGGACGGCCTCAACGTGATTGGCGCCACCCTGCCGGGGCTTCCAGGGGTCGTGATCGGCCACAACAGCCGAATCGCTTGGGGCGTCACCGCCGGGTTGGCCGACTGCGAGGACCTGGTCGACCAGGATGCCCGTGCCGTTGCCGAAGCCGCCGTCATTCGAGAAGAGATCAAGGTCAAACGCAAGCCCACCGTCATCGAAGAGATCCGGGTCACGGCCGACGGACCTATCCTGAACGGCGCCCTGGGCATTCCTGCCGATGGCCCGGCTGTTGCCTTGCGCAGCAGCCTCCACGATGGAAAGGCATCCATTGATGCGCTCGTCGCGCTGAACCAGGCGACCGGTTGGGCCGCCTTCCAGCAAGCGCTGGAACAGTGGGACTTTCCGTGCCTCAATTTCGTCTACGCCGACGTGGCCGGGAACATCGGGTACCGCATGGCCGGGCGCGTCCCGCTGCGCCGGGATGGAAAATGGGCCGGCACCGTTCCCTTCGCCGAGATGCCGGCTTCGTTCAACCCCGATGAGGGCATCTTCGCCACCGCGAATAACCGGCCGGCCGTGCCCATGCGCCATGCCCTGGCGAGCGATTGGACCGATGACTACCGATGGGCCCGCATCCTGCAGCTCCTCCGCTCCCGCCCGCGCCATGCGCTCGCCGATTTCCAGGCCATGCAGCAAGACGTCACGTCGGTGCCGGCCCAGCAGGTCGCTGCCCGGCTCGCCCGGCTGGCTCCGGGCGACGGCTTGGCGCCAGAGGTCGTGGCGCGGCTACGACGATGGGATGGGCGCCTCGACGCAGCGTCACCGGAGGCCGCCATCTACCAGGTGTTTCGGATCGAGCTAGTCCGCGCGCTCTATCGAGAGCTTGGCGAAGAGACGGTCCTCCGGGTTCTGGGGCGCGGTCCCGATCCGGTGATCGCCCCGGTGACGGCGTTTTTCTCACGCGGCTCGAGCGAGCTTCTCGCCCGGCTGGATCAGGCGGACGAGTCGGTGGTCCGGGCCGCGCTGCTGGCGGCGCTGCGGTTCCTCGGTCACCTGTTGGGGTCGGATATCAACCGCTGGTGCTGGGGCGACCTACACAGAATCAGCTTCCAGCACCCCATCGGCCTGGGTGTGCCGGTGCTGGATCGCCTCCTCCAGCTGAGCTGCGGGCCCTACCCGATCGGCGGTGATGCCGACACCGTGGCCCAGGCCGGCGTCGATCCCTGGAACCCTTTTACCGCGACGGCATTCTCGGTGTCGTATCGCCAGGTGTTTGATACCGGGGACTGGGACCGCGGGGTCTTCATCCTGCCCACCGGGCAGTCGGGCCACCCGGCGAGCCCGCACTACGCCGACATGGTCTCCGCCTGGCGCACCGGCGAGTATCGCTCGCTGCCGTTCAGCCCGCGCGCGGTGCGGGACCAGGCGGAAGAAACGATCCAGTTGGTGACGTAGCTGTGGGAAGTGGGGCCGGCGGAGCGGCAAGCCCTACTCTGCTCGGCCCGAGGCTAGAGTAGAAGCCGTGCAGGACCGAGCCATCGATCAGCTCCCCGGTGCAGGACGCGTAATCCATAACCCGATCAGCGGCGAGCGGATCGTGATCCGCCAAAGCGCCGCCCAGACCGGCGGGCGGCTGCTCGTGTTCGATCTCTTCCTGCCACCCGGCGGCCATGTGCCGGCTCGCCACGCCCATCCCCTGCAGGAGGAGCGGTTCACGGTGCTGGCCGGCAGCATGCGTTTCAGCTTCGGCGCCCGCAGCATCGTGGCGCGCCCCGGCGAGACGGTGGTCGTACCCGTGGGCACATCGCACTGGTTTGGCAATCCCGGAACCGAAGAGTCCCAGGCGCGGGTGGAGGTCCGGCCGGCGCTGCGCACCGAGGAGTTCTTCGAGGCGAACGAGCGGATGGCCAGGGCCGGCCACTTTCTGGGTACCCGGCTGCCCCGGTTGTCCGACCTGGCGCTCGTGCTTCTCGAGTTCCAGCGTGAGGTCTCCGTCCCGAACGTGCCGGCCTTCGTCGTCCGAGGGCTTCTCGCCCCGCTCGCCTGGTTGGGACGGCGTCGGGTTCGCACCCGCTGAATCCTCGGGCCGGCGTTCGAGATCTTCAACGGTTCAAGAATGTCCTCGCCGTCTTTCCCCACCCGGACGATGAAACCATCACCTGCGGCGGTACGATCCGCCGCTTCGCCGACGTCGGCGCCACCGTCAGCCTCGTGCTGCTGACAGGCGGCGCACGGGGCAACCCGAGCGGGATCCTCGATCCCCAGCTGAAGGCGATTCGCCGGAGCGAAGCCCAGCGGGCGGCTCGCATCCTCGGCATCGCGCGGGTGATCCAGGAGGACTTCGGCGACAACCACGTGCGAGAAGAGGCTGAACAGGTCCGGCCGTCCCTGTCACGGACGTTCGGGCAGGTCGATCCTGACCTGATCCTGACCCATGACCGGTCCGGCCTGTACGGCCACCCGGATCATATCGCCTGTTCCGAGATGGTCACCGACCTCAGGAATACGATCCTCCCAGGCGTCCCGCTCTGGTACGTGGCGCTGCCGGCCATGTTGCGGCGGACGCTGCAACTCGCCGGGCAGATGACTCGTGATCCGCGCCTGGACGCCAGCCGGGCAACGCCGACCCACCGGCTCTTCCTGGGAACGGCCGTTGTGGCCAAGGCCCGGGCCGTGCGCGCCTATCGGAGTCAGCGGGGCGCCATCGGCAAGCGCTTCGGCCGGCTCGTTCCGCCCTGGATCGCGGTCGGTCTGCTGCCCTTCGAGTATTTCGCCGAGGCCTGATGTGGAACTCCGGCTGAAGCGACCCGCGCAGCCGCTGACCGCCCGGTGGCGGGAGCTGCCAATCGCGCGACGCGGTTCGACGCTGCTCGGGATCAGCTTCCGGCCACGCCAGGTCGAAGCCCTCGGCCTGGACGGGCCGGAGACGCTCCGTCGCCTGCTCGCCTATCCGTTTCAGATGATTCGCCTAGGTGCGTACTGGAATCGCATCGAGCCGACGCCGGGCGCGTTCGACACCCGTGAGTTGGACTGGCAGCTGGATGCCGCGGAGCGTGCCGGCAAACAGGTCATCGTGGCGGTCGGTGCCGTCAAGACGTTCGGCTACCCCGAGTTCTTCGTGCCCGCCCATTGCTTGCTGCAGCCGTTGCGGGAGGGATCGCTGGTCGAGCCAACCGCCTATCCCACGCTGCTCGCCCATGCCAGCCAGTTCATCACCCGGCTGGTGACCCGGTATCGAGATCGGCCGTCCGTCGTCGCGTGGCAACTGGAGCACGAGGCGGTCGACCCCCTCGGCGTGGAGCACACGTGGCGGCTGGCGGTTTCGTTCGTCGAGCGGGAGCTGAGGGCGGTCCGGGTAGCCGATCCGTCGCGCCCGGTCCTGATGAACGGCTTCCTGCCCACGTCGTCCTTGGTCCGGGTCTCGCAGTGGTGGCGGACACGGGACCAGGGTGACTCGCTGGTGGTGGCCGCCCGCCTGGCCGACATCATTGGCATCGACTACTACCCACGTCACGCCCTGCGCCGTCTGGGTGGCAGAACCCTGTACCTGGACGGCGGGGACGGTCCGTCGCCACGCGCGCGCCGCCCAAAGCAGTTGGCGGCGGCGCGCGCACGAGGCGCCCGGGTGATGGTTTCCGAAGGCCAGGCCGAGCCCTGGGAAGCGGTCACGGTCCCGCCCAACCCTGCCCGGCACGCCCTCTACAGCTGCCCGCCGGAGCAGCTGATTCGGGCCTACAACGCCGCCATCGGCTGGTCCCGGCCCGAGACTCCCCTGCACGCCTACCTCTTCTGGGGTGCCGAGTACTGGGTCGTGCGCGATCGCTCCGGCGACCCCAGCTACCTGCAGGCGTTTGAGCGCGTGCTGGCTTCGGCCTGATCCGGCTCAGCTGACGTGGGGCCCGCACCGGCTACCCTCTTGGCAGAGCCATGCCAACCGTTGACGGGCACGAGATCACCATCACCAACCCGGACAAGATCCTCTTTCCGGATGACGGGATCACCAAGGGCGACCTCGTCGATTACTACGGACGTATGGCTGAGCGGATGCTGCCCCTGGTCCGGGACCGCCCGCTGCACATGAACCGCTTCCCCGACGGGATCGGCGGCATTGCCATCCAGCAGAAGCGGGTGCCCGATTCCTTCCCGCCCTGGATCACGCGGGCGACGGTCGACCTCCATAAGGGCGGCACCATCACCCATGCCGTGATCGACAACGCGGCGACCCTGGTCTACCTGGCGAACTACAATATGATCACCGCGCACGTCTGGCTCTCGCGGATCCAGGCACCCGACCAACCCGACCAGCTGATGTTCGATCTCGACCCATCCGATGACGACTTCCGCCTGGTCCGCACCACCGCCCTCAGCCTCAAAGCCCTCCTCGAGCCGCTTGGCTTCGTTCCGTTCGTCAAGACCACCGGCTCGCGCGGCCTGCACGTGGTCGTGCCGATCACCGTGGGACCCACCTTCGAGGAAGCGCACCTCTTTGCCGACTCCCTCGGCCAGCGGCTGGCCGCCGGCGACCCGAACCACCTCACCACCGAATTCATCAAGGAGAGCCGAAAAGGGCGCCTCTTCATCGACATCAATCGAAATGCCTACGCCCAGACGGCGGTGGCGCCCTACGCGGTCCGAGCCCGCCGGGCTGCGCCCATCGCGGTCCCCATCCCCTGGTCCGAGGTCGAGCGCGACACGCTCCGTCCGGATGGCATCACCATCCGCAATATCTGGGACTGGCTGCGCGACCGCGACGATCCCTGGACGCAGATGGAACGGTCAGCCCGCCCGCTCCCGCCGCTCACCGAGTCGGACAAGCCGGACCGGTCGGGCCGCCGTCGAGGGGTGCCTCGCAAGGAACGGTCGTAACGACGGTACTCTTACCGGCCGGCGACCGCCTTGGTCACGATCTGGCTGAGCTGAGTGGCGGCGCTGAAATCCATGGTGAGCCGGTTCTTGGTGACCGCGAACGCGATCCCAGTTGCCGTGTCCCCGCAGGCGAAGCTGCCGCCGACGCCGCCGATCCCGAACACGGTCGAGGACTCCTGGGGCGCGGAACCAAGGCCGCCGATGCTGTAGCCCAGCCCCCACGTCGTCGGCATGCCAAAGACCTGGTCGACTCCACTCATCGACACGGCGGTGGCTTCCCGCAGCCGCTCCGGCGAGATCAGCCGGACGCTATCAACCTCGCCAAGCAGGGCGGCATACATGCGGGCAATCGCCCTGGCGGACGTCTTTCCGCCGGCGGGGATGTCCGCGGCAAGGACGTCTGTCCGGTTACCGAGCTGGGCATTCGGAAAGAGCGACATGGGCCCCGCCTTGAACATGGGAAGGTCGGGTGGCATCTCGGGCATCGGCCCGGGCATCGGCGCGTCCTCCAGGCGAGCCAGCCGGTGGTGTTCCGACTCCGGCATCCCGAAATAGATCTCATCCGCGACTCCCAGCGGTCCGGACACGTGCTCGCGAAGGGCCGCCGAGATCGGCTTGCCGGTCGCCCGGCGGACGATTTCTCCGACGATGTAGCCGAAGGTGTAGGCGTGGTACCCAATCTTGGTGCCCGGCTCCCACCACAGCTCTTCGTCGGCGATCGCGGCGCACATCTTGTCCCAGTTGCACAGGTCTTCGATCGTGGTATCCAGCGGGATGCCGGGCACACCGGCCGAGTGGTTCAGCACCTGGCCCACGGTGACGGCCTGCTTGCCATGGGCGCCGAACTCGGGCCACAGGTCCGCGACGGGCGTGTCGTAGGCGACCAAACCGCGCTCCGCCAGGATGTGGGCCAGGGTGGACGCGGCGGCCTTGACGATTGAGAAGTTGTAGAACGGCGTGTCCGAGGTGACGAGACGTCCGGTTGCCGGGTCGGCCAGGCCCGCGACGGCATCGACGACCAGGTCGGGGCCGCGGTAGACGGCGACCTGAATACCTCGCTCCGCCCCGGACTCAACCAGCCGGTCGAGCGCCTCCTGGACGCGTCTCTGAGCATCGCCGATGATCGTGGCCTTGCCGTCTATCGAGACTGTCTTCTTCATAGCTCCTCTCCTCCAGGCGGACTTCGTCTCTCTAATCAGAAGCGCCAGCGGGTCGCACCGTAGGGCTCGGCCGTCCCCAACGCGAAGACTGTCTGTGGCCTCACTTCGTACACGTCCCACGGGGGTGGCCCGGCGCTTGGCGCACTGTACTCAGCGTAGAGGGCGCCGTTACGCACGGTCGGCTTCCATCCTTGGCGGGCGTACGCGTCGGCGATGCGCTTGAGCTGCGCCTCATCGGTGACTTTCACCGCATCACCCTCCACGACCAGGTCGAACTCGTTGGTCGCGACAGAGAGAGAGCAGTGTGGGTTTCTGGCGAGGTTCTTCGCTTTGCGGGTTCCTGCACCCGAGTTGAAGTAGAAGGCGCCGTCTACCCAAAGGACGCCCAGCGGCATGACGTGTGGCCTCCCGTCCTCACCAACAGTTGCCAGCCAGCAGGTATGTCGGGACGGTCCGCCCGTTCCAGGAGCCTGGGTCAGGCCCTGCTGCAGGCGCTCGCGCACCCTGGTCCATGGGATCAAAGGCGCCCCGTAGCGATCGAGGTTCCGCTCAGCCGTTGGTGTCTGGATAGCCATCTCGCCTGTTCTCCTTTCCATTTTCGACCCGAGCACCGAGTGCAAAGGACTCTCCCTCCCCCTTGTGGCGATGGGAAGGGGAGGGGTGTCCCATTTCATCTCGACTTGGTCCCATTCTGCGGCGAAAGACTCTGACCGGAGAAGACCCCGGCTCTAACCATACGTCGAACGGCAGGCAGCCACCTCGACATGAGTCGCCGGTTCACCTAAGCTGGGCTGGGTCCGAATGCCATCCCCATTGCTTGGGCGATTACGGCGGGGTTGTTTGCCATAAGCTGGGTCTTCGATGTCGATAGCGTGATTCTGCTTCCGGTACCTGTCTTCCTCACGGTCATCGTCATCAGTGAGGGCTGGCCTCGCCATTGGATTGTGGCCGTCGTTCTCGGCGCCCTAACGATTTGGCTCGCTCTCCTCTTTGCGGTGTTCTTGGGCCTTCCCTTTAGGGTCATGCTGGTACTGCTCTTTCTGATCTGCACCTTTGCCTACGTCCTGGCTGAGATCCGCTCGAAGACGGATTCAGGCTGGCGGAGCTGAAGGCAAGGGCCGCGGCGGGTCGGGACGGACGGCCTGGGGACCCCCTACGCTCCGGTCTCCGACTTAGATTTCTGCCAAGGGCTCGACGCCAACCGGGAGCGCTACCTGGCTGCGGCGGCTGCCCGCCGATCCCTCCAGTAGCTCGCGCCGGTCAGGACCATGCCGAACCCGACCACCACCAGGAGCGAGATGAATAGCGGATCGCGAGAGTAGATCAGAAGGCCCGTCAGCACGGCGACGATTAACGTTCGTACGATCAGCGTCGTTGTGTACAGAACTTCCACCTGGTGGCGGATGATTTGGACGATCACGATGCCGAGCGCGAGCAGGACAACCCCCAGCAGGCGTGGCATCACGTCGCCGTAGTGGCCGCTCGTAAAGAGCAACGTAAGCGCGAGCGAAGGTGCAAAGATGAGGGCGATGCCTGCTCCGAGGAGATATGCTGCCAGATAGTAAAGGCTCAAGCGAGTCCTGCGCATGCCGTGTATATACACGCTTAGCTGGGATTTGGCAAGAGGAAGACGGCGATGCGTGATCAAGCCGGCGTGACGCTCGCTCGGTATCGGAGCGCGGTGCAGGCTTGCGCGGTCATGAATTTGCGCCAGGCGGCACGCTCGGTCACCGCGTACTTCGACGAGCAACTGCGTCCCGCCCGACTCCGGGCGACCCAACTGAACCTGCTGATGGCGATCGAGATATCGGCGGCCCCTACCGTGACTGACCTCGCGGAGGTCCTGGGTATGGACCGCACCACGATGACGCGAAACGTCAAGCTGCTCCGGGATCGCGGGCTGGTCGCCAGGAACCGGATCGCCTTGACTGAAAAGGGGCGGCGGTCGGCCGCCGCCGCGTTACCCCTTTGGGAAAAGGCTCAAGCCCAAATACTTGGGAGCCTGGGTAGGCGCCGTTGGGCGGCCCTGCTCGGTGAATTGGCGGCGGCGAAGGCCTCCGTTCAATCTCGGTCCACGGTCTCGGCCGAGCGCATGCAGTCCTGAGGACTGCTCAGCCGAGTCGGCCTCCGCCTAAGATAGGGGCGAAATGCCGCTGAACCGCGATGGTCGGATTCGGCTGGCCTTCGTCCTGACCGCGGCGATACTCGCCGTCGAGCTGGTGGCCGGCGTGTTGGCTCACAGCCTCGCCCTCATAAGCGACGCGGGCCACGTGGTGACCGACCTGTTGGTGCTGGCGCTCTCCGCCTTCGCGTTACGGCAAGCCGACCGTCCTGCCACCGCGCGAAAGACCTTTGGGTATCAGCGGGTAGGCATCCTGGTTGCCCTGATCAACGCGCTCCTGCTGGGCGCGATTGTGCTGGGCATTGTGATTGAGGCCGTGCGCCGACTCCAGCATCCGGCGGCGGTCCAGGGCGGCCTGATGTCGATCGCGGCTCTGCTGGCGCTGGCCATCTCGCTCTTCATCGCGTGGTCGCTTCGTCCGCTGGCGGCGGACCTCACCGTGCGCAGCCTGCTGGTCCACGTCTGGGGTGACGCCGGGGCAGCGACGGCGGTAGTGGCCGGCGGGCTGGTGATCCTCGCGACTGGCTGGACCCCTGTGGATCCGATCCTCAGCCTGGCGATCGCCGGGCTGATCGCCTGGAGCGCCTGGAAAGTCCTGGCGGCGGCAGTCGACATCCTGCTCGAAGCCACCCCGCCGGATCTCAACCCCGACACCGTCGTCCAGTCGGTGCGGGAGGTGCCCGGGGTGCGCTCGCTGCATGACCTCCACATCTGGTCGCTGGGGTCACAGTCGCGGGCCATGAGCGCGCACCTCTTGATCGACGATCAACGGGTGAGCCAGGCGCAGACCATCCTGGCGGAGGTCCGGGAAATCGTCGCCCACCGGTTCGGGATCGAGCACACCACCATCCAGTTCGAGCGGGAGACCTGCGCCCCCGGTGACCTCTACTGCGTCCAGGCCGATGGGCATCCCCACCTGGATGAGGTGCACCAGCGTACGGTCCGCCGGGCGTTGTCCTAAAGGCGCCAGCCATCCAGGAGAACGTCGAACCCCGCATCCTCTTCGTGGTGAACCCCGCGCTGCCCCGAACGGGGCCCACATTCGGGGGCCGGCTGGGCCAGGTGGCCCGGCGCCTGGGCTGGGAGAGCAGCATCCTCGAGACCCGGGCCGGGTCCAACGTCGAGGCGATCGGGGCGGCCCTGGCGCGCGGCACATTCTCAATGGTGATCGCGGCGGGCGGCGATGGGACGGTCGCCGAGGTGATGGCCGCGGCGCACGGCCGGTCCATTGCCGTGGGCATCGTGCCCTGCGGGACCGGCAATATCGTCGCCCGCGAACTCGGCCTGCCCGCCAGCTGGCGCAAGGGACTGCGCCGGATCCTGCGGAGCGATCCGCAGATGCGGCCGGTGGATCTGGCCCGCGTCAATGACGGCTACTCGGTGCTGGCGGCGGGGATGGGTCTGGACGCCCTCATCATCCGGCACACGCCGAGCGGGCTCAAATACTGGCTAGGCCGGCTCGCCTACTTCATGGTGGGCGTCTGGATCGTCCCCACGGCGCCCATCTTTCACTGCGTGATCCGCGCCGACGGCGCCGAGTTTGCGGTGGCGGCCACCATGGTGTTGGTGGCGAACGCGGGCATGCTGGGTGGCGGCCCCTTCCGCTTCGCGCCCGGGATCGCCATCGACGACGGGTGGCTGGATCTCATCATCTACCGGCCCGCGTCCATCGCCGGCCGGTGGCGCGTCCTGTGGGGCATCGTCTCCGGACGCCCGGCCGAGATCACGCAACGCAAGGTCCACTCAGTGGAGATCAAGGCCACCGACGAGTTCTGGCATCAGGTAGACGGCGAGGTGAAGCGCGGGAACGTCGTGCGCGCCCAGATCATCCCCGGCGGCATCAACGTCGTCGTGTAGGCTCGATTTGGCCACCCGTGCAGACCATCGACGCCAAATTCCCCTGGGCGCTCTTCGTCCCGCTGGCGACCATCACTGCCGGGATCGGCGTCCTCCTCGTCTTGGCCGGCCGCAGCGTGGGGTGGGCGGCGATTGCCGCGCCCCTGGTCGGCCTGCTGGCGATGCGCGGTCCCATCCGGCCGCGTTTCGAGCTGACCGAGGATGGGGTCGTGTTTCGCCGCGGCGCGCGTAGCCCGCTCCTTCCCTGGGACGAGGTGGCGGAGTTCGGCCTGGTGAAAGCGGGCGGCCGGGCGGTGCTGGCCTATCGCCTGCGTCCGGGCATCACGGTGCTGAAGCGCCATCCAGGGGCTGGGTTTCTTCGCGCGAAGGGCCTCGACTACGACGGCGGCTATTTTGTCGACCAGATGACCCTCGAGCCGGAGCGGATCCTGCAACTGTTCCGGAGCCGGCTGTCGGCTTCCGCGCCCTAACCACCCGCTGGGTCCCGAACAGCCAGCGGGTCGACTCCACGGCGAGGCCGTGTGCTCGGAGCGCCTCCAGGAGCGGCCGGTGTCCCAGGTGCACCACCCGCAGGATCAACCATCCCCCGGGGGCGAGCACGCGGGCCAGCTCGTCCAGGGGACGCTCCGTATCGGCGAGGCGATCGCGGGACTCGGACCAGACCACCGCGTCGAAACGCGCATCCGGAAACGGCAGCGCGGCCAGGGAGGCCCGCACCAGGGCGCGGCCCTCGCGGCGGGCCCAGCGCAGCCGGTTCATCCGCCCGTCAACCCCGATCGCCCCGGGCAGCATCCCCAGGAGGGGATCGGAGCCACAGTTGATGTACAGACTCTCGCCCCCGATCGCCGGTGTGGCTCGCAGCAGCGCCACTCGTCGATGTTCGGCGAAGCGGCGGGCCGGGTTCCACGAGTGGTACGCCCGCCATTCCGCGTCGGCGGCCTCCGGCGCGCCGCGCAGGCGCCAGAGGCGGACCAGCGTGCGCGCGTAACCGATGGCGAACCGCAGCAGCTGGACGTGTGACTCGCCACCCAGCCGCCGGCGATGGTATTGGGGCACCTCGACCATGTCCCATCCGGCATTGACCAGGCGGACCAGCAGGTCCTCCTGCACGTCGAAGTTCTCGCCTTCGAACCGGACGCTCTGCAAGGCGTCGCGGCGGTACAAGCGGAAGTTAGTGGAGAGGTCGGTCAGCGGGATGCCCAGCACCAGGCTGTAGACGCGGTTGAGCAACAGGCTGAGCAGCCGGCGGTAGAGAGGCATGTCGGCTCGACCACCCCGGATCCAGCGCGACGCGATCACGACCGCCGCCCGCTGCCGGCAGGCCCACATGGCGGCCAGGTGCTGCGGGTCGTGCTGCAGATCCGCGTCCATGGTGCAGATGAACCGGCCCCGGGCGACGGCAAACCCCGTTCGCAGCGCGCCGCCCAATCCAGGCTCGGTCTGGCGAACGACCCGGGCACCCAGTCCAGCCGCCACCGCGGCGGTCCCATCCTGGGAGCCTTTGTCTACGACCAGGATCTCGGCGCGCGCTCCGACCCCCGCCAGCACCGACCGCAGCTGGGGCAGCAGCACGCGCAGGTTGTCGGCCTCGTTCCAGGCAGGCAGCACCACGCTGAGATCGAGTGCCGCCGTCAGCACAGCGGGCGCCTCGGACAGGACGGCCTCGGGCATCAGGTCCGGAATGCCGTCGAACACCGGGAAGGCGTGCCCAGCCTCGCAGTTGAGACGGTCTGGCGCCGTCCGGTGCAGCGGTTTGCGGCAGCGAGGACAGACCACAGCCGGCAACAGGGGAATGGGTTGGCTGGACGTAGTCGGGCGGCTCATGGTGGTCAGGCCGGCGGCCCGCTGCTGTCACCTACAACGCCCGTCGCGCGGAGAGCTTTCGTAGACTGGGCCGATGCGTTTCGGCGTCTTTGTGCCGCAGGGCTGGAAGATGGACCTGGTCGATTTCGACAGCGGGCCCGACAAGTACGCCGCGTTGCGACGGGTGGCAAGAGAAGCCGACAAGCTAGCCTACGACTCGCTGTGGGTCTACGACCACCTCCACACGGACCCGGTGCCAAGCCTGGAAGCCACCTTCGAGTGCTGGACGCTGATGGCTGCGCTGGCCGTGGAAACTCAGCGCATCCGCCTCGGCCAGATGGTGACCTGCAACTCCTACCGGCCGCCGAGCCTCCTGGCCAAGCTGTCGGCCAACGTCGATGTGATCAGCCAGGGCCGCCTGGACTTCGGCATCGGCGCCGGCTGGTATGAGCACGAGTACCTGGCGTATGGCTATCCGTTCCCGCCGGTGGGTGAGCGGCTCCGGCAGATGGAGGAGGCGATCCAGGTCATCACGGCCATGTGGACGCAGGACCACGCCCGCTTCCAGGGCCGCTACTACCACGTCGACGGCGCCATCAACGAACCCAAGCCGGTGCAGAAGCCGCACCCGCCGATCTGGGTTGGCGGGTCGGGCGAGAAGGTGACCCTGCGCATCGTCGCCCAGCGCGGCGACGCCTCCAACTTTGGGGGACCGGTCGAGGAGGTGCAGCGCTTGTGTCAGGTCCTCCAGGGCCACTGCCGCACGGTGGGTCGCAACCCCGACGAGCTCACGCGATCCACCAGCATCGAGCCCCTCATCATTGCCGAGACGGAGAAACAAGCGAGCGCGTTGGCGGAACGCGCCGGCGTCTCACTGGAAGACACCATCGGCGGCACCCCGGAGCAGTGCATCGAGCGAATTCGAGCCTATGAACGGGTCGGCATCAACTACCTGATCTGCTACTTCCAGGACGTGGCCCGCGACCTGGCCCCCCTGCGGCTGTTCGCCGAACAGGTGATCCCCGCCTTCCAGTAAACGTCTCCATCCCCCCATAGAAGGGCAGGGAGGGGGTGGGAGTACGCTCAGGCCGTGACGTCGCCACGGATCCTGGCGATCGACGTCGGGACAGGGACGCAGGACATCCTGGTCTTCGAGCCCGGCACTGCCATCGAAAACGCGGTGCAGATGATCATGCCCTCGCCCACCATGCTGGTGGCGGCCCAGGTGCGGGCAGCGACCCGCGATAAGGTCGACCTGCTCCTGACCGGGGTGACCATGGGTGGCGGCCCGGGACACTGGGCGATTCAAGCCCACCTGGAGCAGGGCTTCCGTGTGCTGGCCACGCGGGACGCGGCGCGCACCTTCGACGACGACCTGGAGCGGGTCCGCGCTATGGGGATCCAGGTGGTCGATGACGGCGATCTCGCCGGAATCTCCGCCCGCCGTATCGAGTTTCGCGATTTCGAGGCCGACGCGGTCACCGCGGCGCTGCGGGCCTTCGGGGTACCTGAGACGTTCGATGCGGTTGCGGTGGCGGTCTTCGACCACGGCGCCGCGCCCCCCGGCGTCAGCGACCGCCGCTTTCGCTTCGAGTACCTGGCCCAGCAAGTCGAGCGCGGGGCCCGGTTGGACCAGTTCGGCTACCTGGCCGGCGAGATCCCTTCGCGCATGACGCGCATGCTGGCCGTGGCCCGGACCTGGACGGGCGACGCGCCGCTGTTCGTAATGGACACCGGGCCGGCGGCGGTGCTGGGCGCGCTGGATGATCCCGAGGTGCGCGGCGCGGCGCACATCACCGCCGTCAACGTCGGCAATTTCCACACCATCGCCTTCCTCCTCGACGGCGGGCGAATCCGCGGGCTCTTCGAGCACCACACCGGCGAGCTGACGCGAGACAAGCTGGAGCGATACTTGGATCAGCTGGTCGATGGGACCATCC